>JAZQWT010000045.1:0-11260 GCA_045632485.1 Acutalibacteraceae bacterium | reverse complement strand
GAAAATTCACAATTTATAAGTTCCGTTCAATGTATATGGATGCAGAGGAACGTAAAAAGGAGCTTATGAAACAGAATAAAATTGCAGACGGTATGATGTTCAAAATGGACGATGACCCCCGTATTATCAAGGGAATCGGTCATTTTATCAGGGACTTCAGTATTGATGAGCTTCCTCAGTTCTGGAATGTTCTTAAAGGTGATATGAGTCTTATCGGCACACGTCCACCAACGGTTGAGGAATATGAAAAATATGATTTCCACCATAAAGTCCGTCTTGCAATGAAACCCGGTATAACGGGAATGTGGCAGACAAGCGGAAGAAGTAATATAACTGATTTTGAAGAAGTCGTAAAACTTGATGCTTATTACATAACAAACTGGAGTTTTGCACTTGATTTCAAAATTCTTCTTAAAACAATAAAGGTAGTTCTGAAAAAAGACGGTGCATCGTGATGAATAACAAAATGAATATAGCAATGCTCGGACACAAGAGAATACCCTCTCGCGAGGGCGGAATTGAAATTGTTGTTGAAGAATTGTCAACAAGAATGGTTGAAGCAGGTCACAAAGTTACTTGCTACAACAGAGGCGGCCATCATGTTTCGGGGCAGGAATTTGATGTTTCTGAAATAAAAACATATAAGGGTGTAAAACTTAAAAAAGTTATTACAATTGATAAAAAAGGTTTAGCGGCAGTAACTTCAAGTTTTTTTGGTGCAATTAAAACTATTTTCGGTAAATACGATGTTGTGCATTTTCATGCTGAAGGTCCTTGTGCAATGCTGTGGCTTCCAAAACTTTTCGGCAAAAGATGTATTGCCACAATTCACGGGCTTGATTGGCAGAGAGCAAAATGGAAAAGCGGTTTTGGCTCTAAGTACATAAAGCTTGGTGAAAAAGTTGCAGTTAAAATTGCTGACGAAATTATAGTTTTAAGCCGCGGTGTTCAGGAATATTTTGAAAAAACTTACGGGAGAAAAACTGTTTTCATCCCTAACGGTGTAAGTGAGCCGAAAACAGAAACTGCAGAAATAATCAAAGAAAAATATGGTCTCTCAAAAGACAGTTACATTCTTTTTCTGGGCAGAATTGTGCCTGAAAAGGGTGTGAAATATCTCCTTGAAGCATTTAAAACTGTAAAAACGGATAAAAAGCTTGTCATTGCAGGCGGTGCATCTGACAGCGAAGATTTTTATAACGAGATGAAAAATCTTGCAGGTGAAAACGTGATTTTCACAGGCTTTGTTCAGGGAAAAGAGCTTGATGAATTATATTCAAATGCGTATATTTACACTTTGCCCTCAGACCTTGAGGGAATGCCCCTGAGCCTTCTTGAGGCAATGAGCTACGGCAACTGCACACTTGTTTCTTCAATCAGCGAATGTACAGATGTTGTGGAAGATAAAGCAGTTGTTTTTGAAAAAAGCAACATAAAAGATTTAACAGAAAAACTGCAACATCTTTGTGACAACGAAGATGAAGTGAAAAAATATAAAGCAGAAGCAAAAGATTTTATTCTCAACAAATATAATTGGGATAAGGTAACAGAAAAAACACTTGAATTGTATGGTGGGTGACAGAATTGAAAATTCTTTTAGTCAATAAATTTCATTACAGAAGAGGCGGAAGTGAAACTTATTATTTCGCTCTTGCAGACGCTCTGAAAAAAGCAGGTCATGAGGTTGTTTTTTTCGCAATGAAGCACGAGAAAAATATGCCCTGTGAGCAGGAAGAATTTTTTGTGGAAAATGTTGACTATAAAGGAAAAACAAGTAAACTCGACGAACTTAAAATGGCAGTAAAACTAATTTACTCCTTTGAGGCGAAAAGGAATTTTGAAGCCCTTGTAAAAAAAGAAAAGCCTGATGCAGTTCATCTTAATTTAGTCCACAGACAGATTACTTTAAGCATTCTTGATGTGTGCAAAAAGTATAAAATCCCGGTTGTCTTTACTGCACACGATTTGGTCTGCACTTGTCCTATAGGAAGCCTTCTTACACCTGAAAGAAAAGAATGCAGGGCGTGTTACGGCGGAAACTTTTTTAACTGCATAAAAAACAGATGCATGTCAGGCAGTTTTATAAAAAGCATTGCAGCGTGTGCGGAAGCATATTTCTATAAGTTACATAAGAGTTATGATAAAATTGATTACTATGTAACTCCTTCAGCCTTCCACAAAAACGAAATTTTAAAAGCGGGTATTACGAAAAATTCTGTTGAAAACATTCCTAACTTTTTACCGCCTGAAACAGATTTCCGCGTAACGGAAAGCAAAGAAAATTATTTTCTCTTTTTAGGGAGCCTTACTCAGGATAAAGGTGTTTTTACTCTGCTCAAAGCTTTCCATAAAGCAGACCTTGAAAATTTCAGGCTTGTTATTGCGGGGACAGGGGAAGAAAACGAAAAACTCAATAAATACATTAAAGAAAACAACCTTGTAAATAAAGTTGAAATGACAGGCTTTATCACAGGAGAAAAGTTGGAAAAAGTCAGAAAAAATGCCTATGCGGTAGTGCTTCCCAGCGAATGCTTTGAAAACGGTCCTTATGCACTTATGGAGCCTATGTCTGCAGGTAAGCCTGTAATCGGAGCAAACATAGGCGGTATTCCCGAAATGGCAATACCTGACAGAACAGGCTGGCTTTTTGAATCAGGTAATGCAGACAGTCTTGCCGAAACTTTGAAAAAAGCATCTTCCGTAACTGAAGAAGAGTATAAAAATCTTGCCGAAAATGCTTGTGAATTTGCAAGAAAGCGTTTCGGTGCGAAAAATTACATAAAACAGATAACAGAAATTTACAGGAGGGAGAAAAAATGAAAATTTACGAAATAGGTACAGGTTATACATCAATTCCTGCAAAAATTTCAGCAGCAACCGAAATAATTGTTGAACAACTGACTCTCTCTATGATGAAGCAGGGGAAAGATGTTGAAATAATTGATGTGTGCGATAAAAACAGAAAAGAAAACTCACTTCCCATATCTGAGGTGAAGGTGCCGTCAATTCTTATGAATACCGATTTACAGCTCGGTATTGTGCATAAGCTTAAAAGAGTTGTATATTCAGTTTCACTTGCAATGAAACTGAAGAAAATACTGAAAAACACAAATGAAAAAGTAGTTTTTCATTTTCATAATCAGTACAATATGTTTTTCTTTACAAAGCTTGTAAATGAAAAATTAAGAGAAAAATGTATTACGGCTTACACAAACCACACAGGCGTATGGAGAATGCCGTGGAAAGAAATTGAAAATACAATCCGCGAAAGATATTTTCAGGAAGCCGAATGTATGAAAAAAGCGGATAAGGTTTTTGTTCTCAATGAAGAAACAAAGAATAATATTATAACTCACCTTGGTGTAAAAGAAGAAAATATCTGTGTTATCAATAACGGTGTGAATACAGATGCTTATACACCTCTTACAAAAGAAGAAAAAGAAACCGTAAAAGAAAAAAGAGGTTTTTCAGATAAAAAAATTATTATGCAGGTAGGCTCTGTATACGAAAATAAAGGTCAGGCAAGGTCTGTTGAGCTTCTTTCAGACTTAATGAAGGAAGACGAAAATCTTGTTTATCTTTATGCAGGCGGTATAGTTGATGAGGAATATAAAAATCTTGTTGATGAAACTGCCAAAAAACTTGGCGTGGAAAATCAGGTCAGATATCTTGGTATGATTTCACCGGGTGAAGAGCTTAACGAATTTTATAATATGGCAGATGCCACAATCTTTCCGTCAAATTATGAGGCTTTCGGTCTTGTTGTTGTAGAAGCGTTTTCAGCAGGTGTTCCCGTGCTTGTAAATGAAAAAGGAACTTTTGCTTTTTCAGACGGATGCGTATTTTATAACGAAGAAAACTTTACCGAAACGATAAAAGAAAATATTTACTCAGACGAAAACAAATATAAAGAACTTTGTGTTCTCGCAAGAAAAACGGCGGTAGAAAATTACGGATGGGATAAAATCTCATCAGATTATATTAATTTCTGGAATAAAGGGTGACAGATATGGCAGAGAAAAAATTGAACGGTACGGTAATTGTTACATATCGTTGTAACGCAAGGTGCTCTATGTGCAACAGATATAAAGCACCGTCAAAGCCTGAGGAAGAAATTACAATCGAAACAATTAAAAAACTGCCTCCCATGTATTTTACAAATATCACAGGCGGAGAACCTTTTATCCGTACAGACCTGAAGGATATTGTGCGTGAGCTTTACAAAAAAAGCGACCGTATAGTTATTTCAACTAACGGTTTCTTTACAGACAGAATTGTTGATTTGTGCAAGGAGTTTCCTCAGATAGGAATTCGTATTTCTATTGAGGGTCTTGAAAACACAAACAATGAAATCAGAGGTCTTGATGACGGCTATAACAAAGGCTACAGTACCCTGAAAAAGCTTGTTGAAATGGGTATGAAGGATGTAGGCTTCGGTATGACCGTTCAGGATAAAAATGCACCTGACCTTGTACCTCTTTATAAAATTTCAGACGAAATGGGAATGGAGTTTGCAACCGCATCACTTCACAACAGTTTCTATTTTGTAGAAGCAAAAAATATTATTAAAGACCGTCCTATGGTTGCAAAGAATTTTGAGAATCTTGTAAATGAACTTCTTGCAAGTAAGTCACCTAAAAAATGGATGAGAGCATATTTTAACCACGGTCTTATCAATTACATTTATTCACAGCCCAGGCTTCTTCCATGTGATATGAGCTTTGATACTTTTTTCATTGACCCTTACGGCGATGTTATGCCCTGTAACGGCACAAAAGACAAAGAAGTTATGGGTAACCTGAACAATCAGACATGGGATGAATTATGGAACAGTGAAGATGCTGAAAAAGTAAGAGCAAAGGTAAGATGTTGCGACAGAAACTGCTGGATGATAGGCTCTGTTTCACCTGCAATGCATAAATATATCTGGAAGCCTCTGATGTGGGTAGGTTTACATAAAATAAAATTCTGGACAAAACAGAAATACAGTATGTATGAAAATAAAATTGTCCGCGATTTACGCGACGGGAAAGTTACAAAGGAAGAGCTCGATAAATTAAGCACCTGCGATATGAGTGCAAAAGTCAATGACGGACTTTCAGAAATTTCAAAAGAACAGCTTAAAACAAAAACAGGTGAAGAAATTGTGGATGCAGATATTGCATCACAGATGAAGTAAGTTTTCAAGGAGGAAGAATTGGTGAAAAAGGTTTTGTATCTGACCAATATAGAAGTTCCGTACAGGGTGCGTTTTTTCAATGAACTTGCCAAAAACTGCGAACTTACTGTTTTGTTTGAGAGAAGAAAATCTAAAAACAGGAATTCCGCTTGGACATCCAGCGAAAAACCCGGATTCAGATACAAATATCTTGACGGAATCGAAGTCGGAAACGAATGCTCTTTTTCTTTGAAAATAATAAAAGAAATTTTTTCTGATTATGATAAAATCATTGTAGGCTGTTATAACAGTCCTGTTCAGATGTTGGCAATATTGTTGATGAAAATTTTCAGAAAAAAATATTTTCTCAATGTTGACGGAGAACCTTTTATTGAAGAAAAAGGTTTTAAACAGAAGCTGAAAAAGTTTTTTATGAGCGGTGCAGAAAAGTATCTTGTAGCAGGAAAGACAAATGTAAAATCACTTGAGCCTTTAGGTGAAAATCTTGATGTTGTGCCGTATTATTTCAGTTCTCTTTCTGATGAGGACATCAGAAAGAATGCAGATTCTTATAACCGTGGCGATTTTGTGCTTGTTGTAGGTCAGTATTTTGATTATAAAGGTCTTGATGTTGCAATAAAAGCAGCAAAAAAAGATAAAGAGCACAAATATAAATTTATCGGTATGGGTAACAGAACAGAGCTTTTTGTTGAAGAGCAGAAAACAGCAGAAATACCGAATGTGGAAGTTATTCCCTTTCTTTCAAAGCCTGAGCTTGAAAAAGAGTATGCTTCCTGCACAATGATGGTGTTACCCTCAAGAAAAGAGTGCTGGGGTCTTGTGATAAATGAAGCTGCATCTTTCGGTACACCTATTGTTTCAACAAAAGGCAGCGGTGCAGCAGTTGAGTTTTTGTCTGACAGTGAATATGCTTGTTACCTCGCAGAGGTTGATGATGCAAACTCTCTTTTGGAAAAAATAAGCAGTCTGCGTGAAAAAGATGCTCGTGAATATTCAGCGTATCTTCTTGAAAAATCAAAATCTTACAGTATTGAAAAAAGTGTAAAAATTCATATGGAAGCGCTTGGTATAATCTGAGGAGGATTATATGAAATCAGAATTGATTTCGGTAGTTTTGCCGATATATAATGTAGAAAAATATATTGAAACGAGTATAGATTCAGTAGTAAATCAGACATATAAAAACCTTGAAATTATTCTCGTTGATGACGGTTCACCTGATAATTGTCCTGAAATCTGCGATAAATGGGCAGAAAAAGATAACCGTATTAAGGTGATTCATAAAGAAAACGCAGGTTTGGGAATGGCGAGAAATTCAGGACTTGAAAATGCAACAGGTGATTATATCTGTTTCTTTGACAGTGATGATTTTGTGGCGCCTGATACAATTGAAAAAGCGTATTCCTGCATTAAAGAACATTCTTCAGATATTGTCTGCTTCGGATTCAGCAGTGTGGACAGTAACGGGGAAATTGTTTCTTCTCGTATTCCTACAACGCCTGAAAATGTTTTTGAAGGGGATAAACTGAAAAATGAATTTTTGCCGAATCTCATATATTCACTTCCGTCTGATAACTGGAATCTTAATATGAGCTCCTGTATGGCAATGTTTTCGATGGAACTGATAAAAAAAGTAAACTGGCGTTTTGTTTCGGAAAGAGAAATTTTATCAGAAGACGTTTATTCTCTTATTGCACTTTATAAAGATGTGAACAAAGTGGCAGTTTTAAGTGAAGCACTTTATTTTTACAGAGAAAATAACAATTCTCTTTCGAGAGTCTACAGACCTGACAGATTTGAGAAAAATAAAATCTGTTATGAAAAAACAGCAAGTCTTTGTCGCAGATTAGGCCATTGCAGAGAATGTGAAAACAGGGTAGGTCTGCTTTTTCTTACAAATGCAATTTCTGCAATGAAACATATTTCAGTATCTCAGATGTCATTCAGAGACAAACAGAAAGAGATTAAAAAAATTATTGATAATCATACTTTGCAGATTGCTTTGTGCACTCTGAAAACAGAAAAGGATTCAAGGAACAGAAGAATTTTATTCTTCCTGATGAAGAATAAGCTTTATTTGTTCTGTTATATTTTATGTAGTTTAAAAACCTGAGTAAAGAAGGGTAAGAAAATGGAACTTAAATTGAAAATTAAAAAAAGAAGTCCTGAAAGCTGGCTTGTGTGGTTCGTTTTCTTTATGCCCTTTCTTTTCGGTACTCTTACAGAATTTTTGCCATTGCCGTCACTTGTAAAATATACCGTTGATGTTGCGTGGGTGGGAATACTTATATTGTTTTTCTTTTCTGAAAAAGTTTCTGTCAGTAAAGGTACTGCCAATTTATTTGTGTGGATTTTGATGTTTTTTGTGTATACAGCAGTGCTGTATCTGTTTAATTTTCAGTCACCGCTTTATTATCTGTGGGGGTTCAGAAACAACTTCAGAATGTATGCCTTTTTTATAGGCTGCGTAACATTTTTGCTTAAAGATGAAATAGACAGTTACATTGATTGGTTAGACAAGATTTTCTATGTAAACTGTGCTGTGGCTCTTTTTCAGTATTTCTTTCTTGACCTTCGTCAGGATTTTCTTGGCGGTATTTTCGGTGCTCAGGGCGGATGTAACGGTTGGCTTAACATTTTTCAGGTTATTGTTATAACCAAAACGGTTATATATTATCTTAACAAAAAAGAATCGCTGAGAAACACAGTCATAAAAAGTGCTCTGGCACTTGTGATTTCTGCTTTGGCAGAACTTCGTTTCTTCTTTATTGAATTCGCTGTTATCGTTGCAGTTGCAGTGCTGATAACTTCTTTTTCGTGGCGAAAAGTTGTGATAATCGGGGTTGCCGCCGCCGGTGTTTTTATAGGTGTAAAGATTCTTATCGATATCTTCCCTTATTTTGCAGATTATATGACAATTGAATCTTTTTATAATAGTGCTGTTTCGGAAGAAGGCTATACTTCAAGCGGTGATCTTAACAGATTAACATCATTTGAAATGATTTCCGATTTGTTTCTTAAAACCGATATTGAAAGGTTTTTCGGTCTTGGATTGGGTAACTGCGACTATGCTGACGGATTCGGTTTTTTAACATCATCTTTCTATATCAAAAATGCCGATTATCATTACACATGGTTGTCAACTGCTTTTGTCTACCTTGAAACAGGTATTTTCGGACTTGTATTTTTCTTCGGTTTTTTTGTGCTTGTTTTTGCTATGGCTTTAAGAAGAATAAAGAAAACAGAAAAAATCTATTGTCAATTATCAATGGTAACAGCGGTAATGTGTGTATTGATTGGTGTCTATAATTCAACATTGAGAACAGAAGCAGCATTTATGTTATATTTTATTATGGCATTGCCTTTTATCAGAGAAAGTAAGGGTGTTTCAGATGATTAAAAATATTATCAGAAAAATAATTTACAAGGAAAAAGCAAGTTCAGAAGACTATGTGGATTCTATGGTGAAAAAAGGGGCAAGAATCGGCAAGGGCACAGTTGTTTTTGCACCTACACAAACTATGATTGATATGACAAGACCCTGGCTTATTGAAATCGGTGAAAATGTTCAGATTACCGAGGGTGTAAAAATATTAACCCATGGTTATGACTGGTCAGTTATTAAAGGTGTAACGGGTGAAATTCTCGGCTCAGCAGGTAAGGTTACCATCGGAAATAATGTTTTCATCGGAATGAATTCGATTATACTCAAGGGTGTTACCATAGGAAATAATGTAATAATCGGTGCGGGAAGCCTTGTTAATAAGGATATACCGGATAACTGTGTTGTTGCAGGAAACCCTGCAAAAGTTATAATGTCATTGGAAGATTATTGTGAAAAAAGAAAGGCAGTTCAGGTAGAAGAAGTTACTGAACTTATCCGAGAATACAGAAAAGTTTATAATAAAGATCCTTCGGAAGAGGAGCTGAGCGAGTTTTTCTGGCTTTTTACAGATGATAGCGGTAAACTGCACAGCAGTTGGGAAGAAAAGATGCGTCTTGTAAACAACTATGATTTAAGCTGTGAAAAATTGAACGGAAATAAAAAGGTTTTTGAAAATATGCAGGATATGCTTGATAAAATAAATTAACAGGGGTTTTGATATGAAGAGGGAACTGAAAATTTATTTTCACGGTGACTACAGAAGTTTATCAGGGCCGTCAAATGCAAATAAAAACATTTTATTATGTCGTGATAAAAGAATGCTTTTTTTAAAATCAAAAAACAAGATTTTAAAGAAGGCAGAGTATTTGTTGAAAGTTATCTTTTCTGATGTCACAATTTTCAGCGGTGTTGATGTTTACGCAAAGATAGGTATAGAACTTATAAAGAAACTTAATAAAAAAGCTGTTTATTTAATGCACGGATGTGCAGAGTATGAAATTGAAAAGAATTCAATGACGATTGAGCAGAAAAACATAGATGCAGAAAAATATATTCTTGAAAATGCAGACCTGATTTTATGTGTTTCCGAAAACTATGCAGAATGGGTGAAAAATTATTATCCGCATCTTAAAGAAAAAATCAGCTTTGTCAACAGTGGCATTAATGCTTTTGAGAAGAAAAATCTGAAGCCGTATGATGAACGTACAATTTCAGTTGCGGCAGCAGGCGGTGACCTGCCACAGAAAAACAACGAAAAAATCTGTCAGGCAGTAAGTAAGCTTAACGACGAAAATATAGTTTTAAATATTTACGGAAAAAAAGAGCCTGAAAATAAAAATAAATTTTTCAAAGGTGAACTGAGACAGGATTTGTTTTTCAATGAACTTGAAAACACAAAGCTTTTTGTTGTCAATTCAACTGTTGAATCCTTCAGCCTTGCTGCTGCAGATGCTCTTGAAAGGGGATGCAGTATCCTTCTTTCAAAAGATTCGGGTATCCGTTCAATTCTGAATCTTGAAGATGCAGATATAATTTATGATACAGAAAACGAAGAAGAGATAGCCGAAAAAATCAGGTATCTTCTTGAACATCCTAATAATGAGAGGATAACATCTTCACTTGATTTTGAAAAAGTGAGCTGGAAAAAAACAGCGGAAAATCTATATAAAAAATGCGAAAATCTTTGCAAATAAATAAAAGGAGGGGATAAAATGAAAATTGCAATAATGACATGGTTCAGTTTTATGAACTACGGAACTTTTCTACAGGCAACTGCGTTGTCTGAAAAACTTAAATCTTATGGTCACGAAGTTAAAATAATTCAGTATTATCCCCGTGAAAAAGAGCCTCTGCTTCCCGATAAAAATATTGTTGCAGAGTTTGCTGAAAAAGCATTAAGAAAAATCAGAAACAGAGGTATCAGAAATATTGTCGCAGAAAGAAATAAAAATCTTTTCAATGCATATTCAGAAAAGTATTTCTCTCTGACAGAAAAATGCGAAACCTTATCTGACCTTGAAAAACTTAATGAAGACTTTGATGCTTTCATTTGCGGAAGCGACCAGATATGGTCACCGCTTGTTTTTGATTCTCATTATTTTCTGGATTTTGTAAAAGATTCTCATAAAAAAATCGCCTATGCACCAAGTATGGGTGTAACTGAAATCAAAACAGAAGAAATCAGAAGTGAAATTAATAAACTGCTTGAAAATTTTGAGAAGATTTCAGTCAGAGAAGAAAGCGGAAGCAGAATTGTTTCCGAAATTAAGAAAAGGGAAATTCCCGTTGTTGTTGACCCTACACTTCTTCTTAATCAAAAAGATTGGGAAAATCTTTTTGATCTTAAAGAGAAAAAAGAAAAATATCTCCTTGCATATTTTCTCGGCAATAATGAAAAGTATATTGAAAAATCGCAAAAGATTGCAAGAAAATTAAATCTTGAATTTAAAATTATTCCTGTTTTTGAAAATGATTTATCAAGAGAAGGTGTTGTGGCGGAAACAGGACCTGAAGATTTTGCAGATTTATTCTATAATGCAGAATATGTCTGTACAGATTCATTCCACGGTGTTGCTTTTTCTGTGAATTTCGGTAAAGATTTTACTTGCTTTGAACGCTTCAGAAAAGGTGACAAAGAAAATCAGAATACAAGAATTTATAATATTCTTGAAAAACTCGATTTGAAATCACGACTT
>JAZQWT010000044.1:0-10077 GCA_045632485.1 Acutalibacteraceae bacterium | reverse complement strand
TTGCAATAAAAGAAGCAGAAAAAGAATTAGGCAGCAAAGGACGTGTGCTTGTGCGTGTTTCAGGCACAGAACCTCTTGTGAGAGTAATGCTCGAAGGTGAAGATAAGGAGCTTATTGAGCGTCTTGCAAATGAAGTTGCCCAGGTGGTTGAAGAAAGGTTAATGTGATATGCGTACACCGTTATCGTGGGAAGACTATGAATTGATTGATTGCTCCGAGGGTGAGCGTCTTGAAAGATGGAAAGATATAATTCTTATCCGTCCTGACCCTCAGGTTATCTGGAAAACAAGAAAAAAACATCCCTTGTGGAAAAAAGCGAATGCAAGATATGTCCGTTCAAACAGCGGTGGCGGTAAATGGGAGACTTTCACACGTATCCCTGCTGAATGGAATGTTGATTACAGAGACCTTACTTTCCACATAAAAACAATGGGATTCAAGCATACAGGCCTTTTCCCTGAACAGGCTGTTAACTGGGATTATATGACAGACCTGATTAAAAACGCAGGTCGTCCCGTAAAAGTTCTTAATCTTTTTGCTTACACAGGTGGTGCTACTATTGCTTGTCTTAAAGCAGGTGCACACGTAACTCATGTTGATGCATCAAAAGGTATGGTGCAGTGGGCAAGGGAAAACGCTGAACTCAGCGGTGTAAGTGATAAGCCTGTAAGATGGCTTGTAGATGATTGTATCAAATTCGTACAGCGTGAAATCCGCAGAGGTAATAAGTACGATATTATCATTATGGACCCGCCCTCATACGGCAGAGGTCCGGGTGGTGAAATATGGAAATTAGAGGATGAAGTTTATAACTTTGTTTCTCTTTGCAGTGAAATAGTGTCTGATGATGCTATTGCTATGTTTATTAATTCATACACAACTGGTCTTGCACCTTCAGTAATGCAGTACATACTTGGCAGCATTATGGTGCCGAAATTCGGTGGTAACGTTTCAAGCGATGAAATCGGCATTCCTGTTACTTCATCAAAAATGGTTTTACCTTGCGGTGCAACGGCAATCTGGCAGAAATAAGGTAATTGATATGGCAGAAGAATTTATAAAATTTGAAAATGTGTCTTTCCGCTATGAAAACGCAGAAGATGAACCTGAATTTCCTCTTGCACTGAAAAATATAAATTTAACGGTCAACAAAGGCGAATTGGTAGCAGTTCTTGGTCATAATGGTTCAGGTAAATCAACTCTTGCAAAGCTTACAAACGCGATTCTTGTACCGGTAAGCGGTAAAGTTTCAGTTGTTGGAATGGACACATCTGATGAAGATTTAAAATATGAAATCAGACGCAAGGTCGGAATGGTTTTTCAAAATCCTGACAATCAGATTGTGGCAACTATTGTTGAAGATGATGTTGCTTTCGGTCCTGAAAATTTAGGTGTTGACCCTGATGAAATCAGAAAACGTGTTGATGAATCTCTCAAAGCAGTTGAAATGTACGAAATGCGTGAAGCAGAGCCTCACAATCTTTCAGGCGGACAGAAGCAACGTGTTGCCATTGCAGGTATTCTTGCAATGCACACAGACGGAATTGTTTTCGATGAACCTACGGCAATGCTTGACCCTCGTGGCAGGCAAGCGGTTATGGATACAATACTGAAAATCAATAAAGAACAGGGAAAAACAGTAATGTTCATTACCCACTTTATGGATGAGGCGGTGCAGGCTGACAGAGTGATTGTTGTAAACAACGGTGAAATTATGACAGACGGCACACCAAGAGAAGTTTTTAGTGATGTTGACCACCTGAAAAAAGCAGGACTTGATGTTCCTCAGGCAAGAGAGTTGCAATGTCGTCTTGAAAGTTATGGAATTAAATTTGATAAAAATATTCTGTTTGAAGATGAGTGCGTAGAGGCAATAAAAGAATTATTTTAGTTTAAGGAAAAGGTGTTATAATGAACGTGTTATCCGTCAGGGGGCTGACCCATGTTTATGGGCAGGGAACGTCCTCGGAAGCAGTTGCATTAAATAATTGCAGTTTTGATATAGAAAAAGGCGAACTTGTGGCGATTATCGGTCACACAGGTTCTGGTAAAAGTACGCTTATTCAGCATTTTAACGGCCTTTTAAAGCCATCAGAAGGCCAGATTTTACTTAACGGAAAAGATATCAATGAAAGTAAGCAGTCTGTTGTTGAATCCCGCTTTAAAGTAGGTCTTTGCTTCCAGTATCCCGAATATCAGCTTTTTGAAGAAACTGTAAGACGTGATATTGCTTTCGGTCCGAAAAATATGAAGCTTGATGAAGCTGAAATTGAAAAACGTGTACTTAAATGTATTGAATATGTAGGTCTTGATGAAACATATCTTGATAAATCTCCCTTTGATTTATCAGGCGGTGAAAAAAGACGTGTTGCCATTGCAGGTGTTATGGCAATGGAGCCTGAAATACTTGTTCTTGATGAGCCGACAGCAGGCCTTGACCCTCAGGGCAGGGACACAGTTTTTGAACTGATCAGAGAATATCAGAAGAAAACAGGTAGTACCGTTATTATTGTTTCACACAGTATGGAAGATGTTGCGCGTCTTGCAACAAAAGCACTTGTTATGAACAAAGGCGAAGTTGCTATGTACGGCACAATAGATGAAGTTTATTCAAGAGCAGATGAACTTGTGACTATGGGACTTAATGTTCCGCAGATTACACGAATATTTATTAAACTTAAAAATGACGGTCTGCCTATAAACGGAAATATTTACACCGTTGAACAGGGTGTAAAAGAAATAATCCGACTTAAAGAGGAGGGTTATTTGTTATGATTAAAGATATAACAATAGGTCAGTATTATAAAGCTGATTCTCTTCTGCATAAATGCGATCCGAGAACAAAGCTTTTGCTGACAGTTGCTTTTATAGTAGTTATTTTTCTTTGTAAAAACTTTTTTGCTCTTGCACTTATGGGTGCACTTACTCTTGTTTCGGTTTTCGTTTCAAAAGTGCCTGTAAAAATGTTTCTGAAGAGTCTGAAACCTATAATTCCTCTCATTTTACTTACTGCTGTGCTTAATATTTTTTACACAACAGGTGGTGAAGTTTTAGTCTCATTCTGGAGAATTACTATCAGAGATAAAGCGATTTACACCGCATTATTTATTGCGGTAAGAATCTTTTGTCTTATAATTATAAGCTCACTTTTAACTTATACCACAACTCCCACTAAGCTTACGGATGGTATTGAAAAGTTACTTAAACCTCTTGATTTTATTTTAAAACCATTCAATTTCCGTGTTCACACTCTTGCGATGATGATGACGCTTGCGTTGAGATTTATTCCTACCCTTATTGAAGAGATCGATAAGATTATGAACGCACAGAAGGCAAGGGGAGCAGACCTTGAAAGTGGAGGCATTATGCAACGTGCAAAGGCACTTATTCCGATAATTATACCTCTGTTTGTGTCTTCGTTCAGAAGAGCATATGAACTTGCTTTTGCAATGGATTGCCGTTGTTATACCGGCGGTGACGGAAGAACGAGAATGAAAAGGATGAAATTTACTATAACAGATTTTCTTGTTTCTGTTGTTTTTGTTGTGATATTTGCATGCATAATATTCCTGAATATATATTTTGCTCCTGTTATTTGATTGAGGCGAAAAAATGAGAAATCTTTTACTTGAAATCAGTTACAACGGAATGAATTACCACGGCTGGCAAGTGCAGTCAAATGCAGTAACCGTTCAGGAAAAACTGCAGGATGCCATTGAATCTGTTTTCGGCAGACGCGAGGATATCAAAGGATGCAGCCGTACCGATTCAGGCGTACATGCAAAAATGTTCTGTTGTAATTTCAAAACTGATAAAAATATTCCTGTCGAAAAGGTGCCTGATGCACTCAATGCAAACCTACCATCTGATATTTCTGTTAAATCCTGCAAGGAAATGCCTTTTGATTTTCATGCAAGATACGATTGTAAGGGTAAAGAATATGTTTACAGAATATGGAACGATAAAACACGAAATCCGTTTCTGGACAAACTCTGTTATTTTTACAAATATAATGTTGACGTTGATATGTTGTCGCAGGAAGCAAAAGCTTTTATAGGCAAATATGATTTTTCGGCTTTTTGTGCCGCAGGCAGTTCAGTTGAAGATAAAGTCCGTGAAATATATTCTTTTGATGTAAAAAGGGCAGATAATGAGATTTTGTTTATTGTCAGCGGTAACGGCTTTCTGTATAATATGGTGCGTATTATGGTTGGTACACTTCTTGATATTTCAAGCGGTAAAGTTGAGAAAGGTTCAATCAGAAAAATAATTGAATCACAAGACCGTGCAAATGCAGGTTTCACAGCACCGGCAGAAGGTCTTTACCTTAATTCTGTTTATTATTGAAGAAAGGAGAACGTGCAGAGTGAAAAAACCGAGTTTTAATTTAAATAAGCGTAGTTTATCCTTCATCGGCAAAATTATTTTGGTGATAATTTCGTCTGTTTCACTTGTTTTCATAGCTGCCAGTAGTTTTTCTAATGTTACGTTTTCTAATGTTAAGGGGACAATTGAATCTTTATTCCTGAATATGAAAAATGGCGGAGGATATCCGTATGAATGTTCTACTGTAAGTCCGAAGAAGTCTGATGTAATAGGTTCATATCTTGCTGTACTTGAAGATTCAACTGTTGTTTTTCTTAATAAATCAGCTAAAGAAGTATTGAAATATGACACTACATACACTAATCCAGATATGAAAATTTCTAACGGACGAGCTTTGATATATAACAGAGGGTCATCATCTTTTGTTGTAACAGGACAATCTGATTTGCTTTATGGCACAGATGAAACAGCAGATATTTTTAAAGAAGGTATAATAACCGCAGAAATAGGAACAAACGGCAATTCTGTGTTTGCAACATGGTCTGATGATGGTACCAGTAAGTTTACGGCTTTGAACAAAAAACTTGTTACTGAGTTTTATTATGTGTTCGGTAGTGACAGAGTCTTTTACGTTACTTTGTCAGATAGCGGCAGATACGGAGCATGTGCTGTTTTTGGTGCAGAAAATGCTTCATACTATTCAAAGGTATATGTTTTCGATTTTGATAAACCTGAACCTGTTAAGGTTGTAAAATATACGGAAGAAACTTTAATCAGATTAGACTTTTTAGATAATAAAACTCTGAGTGTTGTGACTGATGCCAAGCGCAGAGTTATAACAATAGCAGATGAAGAAGAAAAACATATTATTGATTATTCTATGCATGATTTTAAATCTGTAGATTTTGATCAGGTTTCTAAAAGAAGTGCAATCTGTTATTCAAAATATGGCAGTACATCAAACGTAATCCTTGGTTTTGATAAAAGAGGCAAAGAAGTCTGCCGTATAGAAGGCATTGAAAATGTTAAGCAGATTAAATGTAATTCTAAACGTATAGTAGTACTGACAGATGAGCAGATTTTATGTTACAATTACAACGGTAAACTTAAAAGTACTATCGATTTGTCTTTTAATGTGGATTCTATTGAAATAGATTCATCTGCAGTTATATATGTTTTTTCAGGTCCCAACGTTTATAAAACGCGAATGGGCAGAAATTTTGTACTTGAATCGGAATAATTATGAACATAAATTTAATATTTTTATAATTTCATTAATTTACCTGGATTTTCTTGATAAATAAATTTACTTGTGTTAATATTCTTTGTGCGGAGGTAGTTAATATGACAGCTTTTATTGATATATTGATAATTGCCGTTATTTTTGTATGCGTTATAAAAGCATATAAAAAAGGCTTTTTCAGATCTATGTTTGCTGTTATTGTTAAGATAATTTCATACATAGCAGCGTATGTAGCGTCGGGAAAACTGGCCCCTATATTATATGATTCATATTTCAGAGATGGTGTAATCCGTAATATAGAATCACGAATGGATTCCTCAGTGCCGGTGGGTTTGTCGGATCAGGCTACAACTGCAGTAAGCAGTATTCCTAATTTGTTAGCGGGTGCTGCCAAATTATTCGGATTTAGTGCAGAAAAAATGGAAGAACTTTTGAATGTTTCTGAATTATCAAACAATTTAACATCGGAACTCGAAAGTGTGATTGTTGGTCCGATTGTAACCGGTATATGCAGAGTTGTGATTTTTTCGGTAGTAGCTTTTGTTGTTTCGTTAATACTCAGTGCTGTTGTTGACATGATTATCGGAATAAGAAAACTTCCGGTTTTACGTAAAGCTGATAAATTGTTTGGTATAGCTCTTGGTGTTATCAATGGCTTTTTATGTGCAATGCTTGTTTCATATTTTTTAGTGATCGTGGCAAGTATTGTTGATAATAGTGAAATTATTGAGATTATAAAATCATCAACTATGGTTGCGTTGTTTACGAAAACCAGTTTATTTATTTAGAGGTGTTTTAATTGAAGGAACTGTTTAAAGGGTGTATGACAATCCCGAATTTATTAAGTCTTATAAGAATATTACTTGTTCCGGCTTTCCTGGTTTTCTATCTCAGAGGGGACAAGACTCTTTCTTTAATTATTCTTGCACTTTCAGGTCTTTCTGATTTCTTTGACGGTAAAATTGCAAGAAAATTTAATCAGATCAGCGAAATGGGTAAGCTTCTTGACCCCGTTGCAGATAAACTTACACAGCTTTCAATTGCAGTTGTTTTGTTCTGGCAATTCCACGCATCAGAAGTTGAAGCACTTAAATATTTCAGTTATGTATTTTTAGGCTTCCTCGGTAAAGAATTACTGATGTTGATAGTTGGTACCGTTATGGTTGCTGTTGGTTTGCGTCCTTGTGCTTCTGAGATTTTCGGTAAAATTGCTACCTTTGCATTTTATCTTATAATGATATTTGTGATTTGCTTTGGTCCTGAAGTTGGTGCACTTATCGATGTATATGTGATGCCTAACTGGCTTTTAATGTCACTTGTAATTATTTCGCTTATACTTACAATTATTGCTTTTATCAGTTATATTCCTGACACATGGAGACAGGTCAAGGAGAAGAAACAGCAAAAAGGGGAAAATAAATGAAAAAAATGATGTGTAGCAGGTGTCACGAAAGACCTGCAGTTATATTTATTACAAAAATTGAAGGTGACAAGTCAACTCCCGAAGGGCTTTGTATGAAATGTGCCTCAGAACTTAATATTGGCCCTATCAAACAGATGATGCAGAGTATGGGCATCACTGACGAAGATCTTGATGCAGCAAATGAACAGATCGAGAGTATGATGGAAATGATGGGCGGAAACGATGCTGACGATGATGATGGCGACGAAAAAGATTTTGAGCCGGGCGGAGCACAGTCAATGCCTGCAGAATTTTTGAAAAATTTCCTTGGCGGTGCTTTTAGTCCTAAAAATAATTACAGCGAAAATAATCCGCTTCCGGATTCAAATAAAAAAGAGTTTGAAAACAAAAACGATAAAAAGAAAAAGGAAAAAGAGGATAAAAAGAAGAGCAAAAAACGTAAATTTCTCGGCTTGTATTGCACAGACCTTGTTGCTAAAGCAAAAGAAGGTAAAATTGACAGAATTATCGGCAGAGAAAATGAAATCTATCGTGTTACACAGATTCTTTGCAGAAGAACTAAGAACAATCCTTGCCTTATCGGTGAACCCGGCGTAGGTAAAACAGCTATTGCTGAAGGCCTTGCACTTCGCATAGCAAATGGTGATGTTCCTGCAAAACTTGCTGATAAAGAAATCCATCTTCTTGACCTTACTGCTCTCGTTGCAGGAACACAGTTCCGTGGTCAGTTTGAAAGCAGAATCAAAGGTCTTGTTGACGAAGTTAAAGCAGAGGGTAACATTATTCTTTTTATCGATGAAGTTCACAATCTTGTCGGCACAGGTGATGCTGAAGGTTCAATGAATGCAGCAAACATTCTTAAACCTGCTTTGTCACGAGGTGAAATTCAGATTGTTGGTGCAACGACCTTTGATGAATACAGAAAGTTTATTGAAAAAGATGCCGCTCTTGAAAGACGTCTTCAGCCCGTTAAAGTTGTTGAGCCTTCGATTGATGACTCATATAAAATGCTTATCGGCATTAAAAATTACTATGAAGATTTCCATAGGGTAAAAATTAGTGATAATCTTGTTTATAATGCAGTTGTGCTCTCGGAAAGATATATCAATGACCGTTTCTTACCCGATAAGGCAATTGACCTTCTTGATGAAGCTTGCACAAGAGCAAACTTAAGGAACAAATCAATCAGCGAGCTTGAAATTAATGAAAAGAAAATCAAAGCGCTTACTGAAACGCAGAAAGAGCTTGAAGAAGAAGCAGAGAATATTGATTATGAGCAGATTGCCAAAATCAAGGCTGAAATCATAGTCTGTGAAGAAAAGCAGAAGGAGCTTGCGGTGCTTGCAGCTGATAATGCAGTAACACAGGATGATATTGCACATGTAATTGAACTGTGGACAGGTATTCCTTCAAGCAAGGTTATTGAAAGTGATTTGAGAAAACTCGCTGATATGGAAAAACATCTCCGCGAAAAAATTATCGGTCAGGACGAAGCAATTGATTTGGTTTGTGCTGCGGTAAGACGCGGAAGAGTTCAGCTAAGTCCCAGAAGAAGACCGTCATCATTTATTTTTGTTGGTCCTACAGGTGTTGGTAAAACTGAACTTGTAAAACAGCTTGCAAATGAACTTTTTGATTCTCCCGAAACACTCATCCGTCTTGATATGTCAGAATTTATGGAAAAACACAGTGTTTCAAGAATTATCGGTTCACCTCCGGGATACGTGGGATATGATGAAGCAGGTCAGCTTACAGAAAAAGTCAGAAGAAAGCCGTATTCAGTTATTCTTCTTGATGAAATCGAAAAAGCACACCCTGATGTTATGAACATTCTTCTTCAGATTCTTGACGAGGGTAAAATTACAGATTCTCACGGCAGAAATGTCAGCTTTGAAAATACCGTTATTATTATGACATCAAATGCAGGCAGTGAGCGTAAAGAAGGTGCTCTCGGTTTTGCCAAAACACAGAACGAAGTGAATAAAGATAAGGCTATGAAAGCTCTTTCTGATTTTCTCCGTCCCGAGTTCATCGGCAGAGTTGATGAGATTGCTGTGTTTAATGATTTGACTAAAGCAGATTTTGAAAAGATTTCTGTTCTTATGCTTTCGGAACTTATTGAATCAATGCAAGATAAGGGTATTAAGTTTGAATGGTCTGATGATGTTCCGAAGAAACTTGCAGATTTGGTAGGAGACAAGAACGGCAGAGGTGCCAGAGACCTTAGAAATGTTATTCGCCGTAATGTTGAAGACAAAATTGCAAATATTATGGTGGAAAGATGTGATAGTCCTCTTTCATCTGTTTCACTTAAAGTTGAAGACGATTCAATTAAGGTGGATGTAGTATAATTTATTGTTTATTCAGAAATGAAAAAAGTTCCGTAGGGCAGGGTTGTTACACTGCTCTACGGAAATCTTCATTGATTTATAAAAATATGTGTAATTTATTTTTAAAAAGCACTTGACATTTTAATTGTGTTGTGATAAAATAATCAGCGTTGTGAAAACTTAATATGCGGGTGTAGTTCAATGGTAGAATCCCAGCCTTCCAAGCTGGTCGTGTGGGTTCGATTCCCATCACCCGCTCCAGCGCTTCTAGCTCAGCTGGATAGAGCAACTGCCTTCTAAGCAGTAGGTCAGGAGTTCGAGTCTCTTGAAGCGCGCCACAAAGTCCGTACGCAATAGTGTGCGGATTTTTCTTTTCTTAATTAATTTACATTCAATTTGTTTCGTGTTATACTGAATTAAATAAATATTGTAATCGGAGTGGTGATAATGAATATAGGCAGATTGTTTAATGAAAGTGAAAACCCTCTTGAAACTATCCCACAAAATGGTGGCTTTTGTGGGATTTTGAGAAAGATTGCTTGTGTGGGAGACAGTATGTCATCAGGCGAATTTGAGGCGATTAATGAAAATGGCAATAAGACATATCACGATATGTTTGAATATTCCTGGGGACAGTTTCTTGCACGTATGACCGGTACAACTGTTTATAATTTTTCACGTGGCGGAATGACTGCGAAAGAATACTGCGAAACTTTTGCAGATCAGAATGATTTCTGGAATGAAGACAAAAAGTG
>JAZQWT010000043.1:0-20516 GCA_045632485.1 Acutalibacteraceae bacterium | reverse complement strand
AAAATGTTATACTGAAAACATCTTACAGATACAGGAGGCAGAATTTATGTTTATTGTTAAAATCATCAGATCAATCCTTTATCCCGGCTGGGCACTTTTCAGTGCATTTATTATTCTTATTTCAGGTTGGATTAACGGTGGAAATATCACCTGCTCACCTGAAGCAGAACTTATAAAAACTGATAAATTTACTCTTGATGAAGCACTTCTTATGAGCCAGGGTATTACAACAGACGGTGAATATTATTACACAGCAGGTTCAATTGCTGCACTTGACCTTGTGGGCATTGCAAAATGGACAGTTGACGGCTTTGAAAAAGTAATATACAATCACTTCGCAATTCCGAAGGATATCAAAGCAAAATATAACAGCGACCACATAGGCGGTATCAGTTATTACGACGGCAAAATTTATGCTGCAACAGAAGACGAAAGCGATACATATAACCTTGTCCTGATTTACGATGCCGAAACTCTTGAATACACAGGAGAATATTACGACCTCGGCACAGAATATCTTGACGATGGCATCCCCTATTGTGCAGTTGACGGTGAAAACGGTTATCTTTACACATCACCTTTCCATGAAACTGACTATATCCTTGCATATAATCTTGACGATATGTCTTTCTCACATAAAATTATGCTTTCTGAACCTGTTGACAGAATTCAGGGTGCAGAATATTATGACGGACTTCTTTATATGTCATACGATGTAAAAGCTTCAGCAACAGAAATAATCCAGACTGTAGATGTTAAAACAGGTGAAGTTAAAAACCTTTTTGAAAGAACTGTCAGCGGACGCGATCATGAAGCTGAAGGCGTTACTGTTTACCCGATGGCAGACGGCTCATTTATACACGTTGCAGACTACGATAAACTCATTTCTGTTAACATCAGACATTATTCTTTGGTGAAATAATTCTGAACTTTTTAATCGAAAAAATCGAAGTGGCTGATGCATTTACGCATCAGCCACTTTTGTTTTTGCTGTTTACATTTCAAAAGGATTATCTGAATTTTTATCGAAGGGTGACACTCTGAATGAGAATACAAGTTTGTTGTCATCCCATTTACGCTCAGGTTCAAAATCAAAGTTGTAGTCTGCCTTTGCACCGAGAATATCATGCTTGAGGTCAATATTCACAACTGTCTGTGAAAGAGGAATAAGCTCATCATCGTGAAGAGTCTTTTCGAGAATATCTGTTGTGAAGTGACTTGCATTGAATGAGAAATTGTCATCTGCAACAAAGATAAGACCTTTGCCGTCATTATCTGTTACTGCACCGAAAATTGATTCGTAGTGTGCTGAATTTTCAATGGGTTTAACGTAATTCACGAAATTTTCAGTAACTGTTGACTTGAAGTGAGCCTTGTAACAAGCCTTATGTCTGTCAGGATATGATTCTGTAGGACCAAAGCCGAAATATTCCATATTTTCCATTCCGTCTGTGAGCATGAACTCAAGGCCGAAACGTGCAAGTTGCGGTGCAGATTCACGTTTATCGGCATCAACCGAAATTTTAACCGTGCCGTCACCTGCGAATTCGTAAACTTTCTTACCTCTGATTACAGGCACAACACTTGCACCGCCCAGAGAGAAATCAACTGTGATTATAACGCTGTTTTCAGTTGTGCTGATAACAGAAGAATATGTTTTCTGTCTTGCCATTTCCATTGATGCTGACTTTCTTTCATCTCTGATTCCATCCTGATTATGAGCGTGTGCCTTCCATATCTGGATTTTTTCAGGAGAAGCCAGTAATTCCTTGCCTTCAGCAACGATTGAAGCAAGTCTGCCATATGCTTTATCAAATGTATAAACTGCTCTGTCTGCTGTGATTTTCACAAAGCGTTTTGCATCTTCGAATTCAGGTGCATATATGCTTGTAACTGCTTCTTTTCTTTCAAACGAAAGTTCTTCCTGATAAAAACCGATTTCGTAATCTTTTTCGCACCAGTAGGTTGCTTCTTTCATTTTGCAGAAGATGTTGAGCATTGTGATGCCGTCAAAATCTTTAATGTCAAAGAGTTTGAATTCTTTTTCTCCTCTTGGTGCAATATCTGTATCAGAAATTTCACCTGAAAGGATAACCTTGCCTTCTTTTTCAACACTCCATATAAAATATACATCGCCGAGAGTTGTAAAGAATCTCTTGTTGAAGATATTGATTTTGCCGTTTTCATAAGTAATTTTAAAAGGTTCATAAGCCTTTTTCATTTCGAAATAACCGGGACGGAGTTTTCTGTCAGCGAAAACAAGACCGTCGATACAACAAAGCTTATCGTTGGGTATATCGCCGAAGTCACTGCCGTAGCGGTAGCCCACATCTTTATACTTACCTTTTACTGCAACTGCATGGTCAGTCATTTCCCAGATACACATACCGCAAAGCTCATCGTATTTTTCCATAAGGTCAACATGAGCGTGGATATCACCTGTTGTAAGTGAGCATACATATTCGCAGAAGTAGAAGGGCTTTGGAATATTTTCCTGTTCAAGATAGTTCTTTGTATAATCAAGAGGAGCATACATACGGCTTTCAACATCTGAAATATCCTTGAAATCTTCCCCCTCGGGAACAGCCTTGAATTCAAGGTGAGCATTTTCGTAATGGATAATTGCTTTAGGTTCTCTTGATTTGATATATTTGTTCATTGCTCTGTGGTTTTTACCGCAACCTGATTCATTGCCGAGAGACCACATAACAACACAGCCATGGTTCTTATCTCTTTCAAAAAGACGTTTTGCACGGTCAACATAAGATGCTTCCCATTCATCAACAGTTGAAAGCATTGACCATCTCATCCAATCCCAGTCATTGCGGTATTCAAAGCCCATACCGTGTGTTTCAATATCAGCCTCATCAATTACCATAAAGCCCATTTCGTCGCAGTATTCAAGGAATCTGGGGTCATTGGGATAGTGTGATGTTCTGATACAGTTACAGCTTGCACGTTTGAGAATATACAAATCCTCTTTCATATGTTCTACGGGAGTTGCGTGGCCGAGAACAGGATGAGTATCGTGGCGGTTGATACCGTAAAGTTTTACTTTTTCGTTATTGAGGTACATAATTGCACCTTTGATTTCAAGGCGTTTAAGACCTATTTTAAAAGGAATAAATTCGCATCCGTCTTCAATAATGAGTGTGTAAAGCTGAGGATTTTCCGCATTCCACAAAACGGGATTTTCAAGAATAACATCTTCATCTGTTGTGCCGCTGATAACAGTTTCTCCGTCAGGAGAAGTGAGTGTGAATTTCACGCATTTATCTGTTTCAAATTTAATTGTGGCATATTTTAAGTTTTCCGAAACATCCTGTCTTACATAAATATCTTTAAGGTGATTTTCCTGACGTGCAAGGAGATAAACTTCTCTGAAAATACCTGAAAGACGGAAATAGTCCTGGTCTTCAAGATAACTGCCGTCGCACCATTTAACAACAAGAACATCAATTTTATTTTTGCCCGCTTTAAGGTATTCTGTAATATTGAGTTCACTTGTGCAGTGGCTTACCTGGCTGTAACCTGCAAATTCGTTATTAACGAAAAGATAGAAGCAGGAATCAACACCCTCAAAGTTTATGTAAATTTTCTTTCCTTCAAAATTTTCAGGAAGAATCACTTCTTTTGAATAAAGTGCGCAGGGATTTTCGTCGGGAATATGAGGCATATCCAAAGGATAAGGATAGTTTGAGTTAAGATACTGAGGTGCATCATAACCTTTTTCCGTACAATTCTGCCAGCTTGACGGAACAAGCATTTTTTCTTTGAAAGGAAGTGAAAGAAAATCATCTTCCAGGTCTTCAAAACTTTCATAGAATCTGAAATTCCAGTCACCGCAGAGATTCAAAAGATATTCTGAATTATCTCTGTTGTTTTCAAGTGCTTTTTCCTTTGATTCATAAGGGATAAAATATGCTCTCGGTTCTTCGCAACCTACGTGCAGAAAATCGTGGTCCTTATGATAACTTTTAAATTCCATTTTCATCACCCTCACTTTTTTATATTGTTAAAACAAAATTTATCAAATTCGTCTGTATCACCAAAGCCTGAACAGCTTTCAGTAATTTTATCAATGAGTATTTCAAGGTCGGAAAACACATTTATTTTTCCGATTTCTGCCCTGTATTTTGCAGCGCCTCTTATACCCTTCACATACCATGCGGCATGTTTTCTTGCCTCTCTCATTGCAATATACTCGCCCTTGTATTCAATAAGCTTTGAAATGTGTTTTTTCAGAACTTCCATTCTTTCTTCAATGGACGGCTCGGGGAGAATTTCCCCTGTTGCGAGAAAAGTGTTTATTTCATTGAAAACCCATGGTCTGCCCAGAGCACCTCTGCCTACCATAACACCGTCACAACCTGTTTTTTCAATCATACTGAGAGCAGATTTTCCGTCAAGTACATCACCGTTACCGATGACGGGAATTTTAACGCTTTCTTTGACTGCTCTTATAATATCATAGTTAATTCCCGGGGAATACATCTGCACCTTTGTTCTACCGTGAACAGTTATCATTGAAGCTCCGTTTGCCTCGCAGATTTTTGCAAGTTCAGGTGCATTAAGAGAATTTTCGTCCCAACCTGTACGCATTTTTACTGTTACGGGTACAGTTGAAACTGCCACTACTGCTTTCACTATTTCACCTGCAAGAGCGGGATTTTTCATCAAAGCACTTCCGCATCCGTTCGAAGAAACTTTCGGAGCGGGACATCCCATATTTATATCGATAAAATCAGGTTTGTATTTCAACGCTTCTTCAGCCGCTTCAGCCATAACTGACGGACTGTCGCCGAAAAGCTGTGAAGCTGCAGGGCGTTCACAATCGGAAATTGAAAGAAGTTGTCCCGATTTTCTGTCACCCATACTTACGCCTTTTGAGGAAGTCAGTTCACCAACAACAAAAGCTGCACCATAAGAAGAGCAAAGCTCTCTGAATGCTCTGTCGGCCGCCCCGGCCATAGGTGCCAAAGACGCAGGTTTTTCAATTTTTATATTGCCGATTTCCATTTAAATAACCTCTTGGTCGCATTTTAATTAATAATATCATAAAATTGTGGAAAAATATACTGTTTTTAAAAATATTTTTGTTTGACACAATAAATTTATTATGCTACACTTCATATATCACAGAAAATATTTCCAAGGAGGTTTTATATATGAACGAAGCAGCTCTTTACAAAATAGGATATGGTCTTTATGTGCTTTCGGCAAACGAAGACGGATTTGATAACGGATGTATCATAAACACTGTAACTCAGGTTACAAGCACACCTAACAGAATTGCCGTAACAGTAAATAAACTCAATAAAACTCACGATATGATTATGGCAACGGCAAAATTCAACGTATCTGTTCTTTCAACAGACGTCACCTTTGATGAGTTCAAACATTTTGGTTTTCAGAGCGGACATAATGTAAACAAATTTGCAGATGCAGATAAATATGAAAGGACTAAAAACGGACTTCTCATTGCTCCGCAGTATGCCAATGCGTATATTTCAGGAAGTGTTTTCCACTCAATTGACCTCGGCACTCACACAATGTTCATAGCTGATGTGACAGATGCTGAAATTCTTAATGATAAAGAATCTGTAACATATGCTTATTATCACAAAAATATCAAGCCTCAACCCCAGAAAATTCCTCAGGCTGAGGGCAAAGTTGCTTACAGATGTAAAATCTGCGGTTATATACACGAGGGTGAACTGCCTGAAGATTTTATCTGTCCCCTTTGCAAGCATCCTGCAAGTGACTTTGAAAAGATATAATAAAACAGGTGATAAAAATGGGTAAAATTGTAGCATCAGGCGGAGTAAGCTTCAATGATGAAGAAGGCTTCGACGTATTCAAAAAAATAGTTGACCTTTGTCCGAAAAAAGGAGCAAAGGTCTTGTACATACCAACTGCAGGTCACGATAATTACGATGATTTTCCCGAACTGCAGAAGCAGTTTTCAGATTTAGGATGCAAGGAATATGACGTTCTTGTTTTAACAGATGAAAGCCTTACTCACGAAATGATGGAAGAAAAAATTATGACTTCTGACATTATTTTTGTAGGCGGAGGGAATCTGAAATTCCTTATGGATGTGTGGAACAGAACAGGTGCAACGGAGATTATTAAAAAGGCATTTGAAAAAGATATTGTTCTTTCAGGCTCAAGTTCAGGCGGAATGTGCTGGTTTGAAAGAGGATATGACGACTGCGGAGAAAACGCAGAGTTTATGTTTATCGACTGTCTCGGTCTTATTCCGGGATGCAACTGTCCCCACTATCACAGTGAATATTGGCAGAGTTTTGACAGCGTAGTTCATGAGCAGGACCTGCCCGGAATAGGAATAGACGGTGATGCTGCCCTCGTTTATGACAATGGGAAATACAGCGTAGTTTCAACTCTTGAAGACCACGGTGCATACATCCTTTCAAAAGAAAACAATTATACAAGAACACCGCTTACGTTCTGAAAAACATAAAATAAAACCGACAGAGATTTCAGATTATACTGTTCTCTGTCGGTTTTTCATTTATTGATAATAATCAAACTGCGAATTAAACCAATCCGTTGTTGTTTCTGTCTGAGGAAAATCTGTTGACGGATAATCTCCGTTGGGATTATCTCCATTGGGATATTCTGTTGACGGTGGTTCCGTAGATGCAACAAATTCGCCCCATACTTCAAGCATTACCTCTGCACCTTTTTCATATTCACCATCAATATTACTGGGACTCATTCTGTAGACAGTATCAGGTGCATGAGAACCGTCATTGTCCACAGGTTTACTTGCTTTCACAACAGTGAATCCGATTTCTTCAAGTTTTTTCTTCGCCTCTTCATACTGAAGACCGATTACATTAATTAACTTAATTGATTTCGGACCTTTACTTACCACAACATCTATCTGAGTGCCTCTTTTAACCTTACTGCCGGCTGTAGGTGTGTGGCTGATAATTCTTCCTTCTTCAATTTCATCACTGTATTCATATGTGAGTCTGAAATCAAGAACTGCACCAAGCTGTGCTCTTCTATCCTCATAGAGCCAACCTGTCATATCCTGGATTTCAATGTAACCTTCATCATCTTCTGTATAAACAGCATCATCTGTTGTTTCTTCAGGCGATATACCCGAGCCGCCTGATACAAGTACAGCAGCAATAATACCTGCAATTATAACAAGTGCTACACAAATTGCAACAATAATGCCTGTCTTTTTTCCTGAACCGGTGTTTTTGGTTTTCTTATCCGAATATGAATCAACATTTCCGCCTTCAAGAAAATCTCTGGGTGCTTTGCTTGATTCTCTCTGCATAATCTGTGTAGGATTATCGTCCCACTGAACTGTTGCACTGGGTGCTGCAGAAAGTTCTGCTCTGCACTGCTCAACGTTTCTTGTTCTTTCTTCAGGGTAAATCTGAAGTGCATTTATAAGACCATTTATAACATAAGCAGGAAGCTGCTCTGCAAATCTGCCGGGAATCATCAGTCTGTCATTGGTGGCACGCAATGTGGCATCAATCGGGTCACTGCCTATTAAAGCTCTGTAAAGCACTGCTGCAAAAGCATAGATATCAGTCCAGGGTCCTTGCTTTCCGTCAAATCCGTACTGTTCTATAGCTGCATAGCCTGCAAAAAGCTGAGAATTAAGCTCACTCTTTGCACTTCTGACTCTGTTGATGCTGAAACCTGTGATTCGGAGTTTTCCGTCACGGGCAATCATCAGAGTTGTGGGAGAAATTCCGCGGTGAATAATTCCTGACGTATGCAGATTACCGAGAGTTGACAGCACAGGCATAAACAATGGTCTTGCCTTTTCCCAAGAGATATAACCTGTGGGTGTTCTGAGAAGATATTCACGAAGAGTGATACCGTCCACATATTCTTCTATTGCATAAGCAGTGTTATTTTCTTCAATAATTGCAAAAACTTCCACCAATGCAGAAAGTCCTGTCAGGCGCATAAGTTTTCTCCACATTTCGGTAAAACTCTGCAAACAATCATTATAAACTGCTTCTTTCCCCGGTCTGGGAACAACAGTAAATCTGTCAACAGTTCTTTCAGCTATGGCATCGGGCATAAATTCGCGGATAACCACAGGAATTTTCGCACTCAGATCCCATCCCATATAAGATGCGCCGTCGCCGTTGTAGTCAACAAGTTTCCCTACAAGGTATCTGTTTGCGATTGTACCGCGTATGGGAAGATACGGGGCAATCTGGGGAGAATCTGCGTGAAAGCCACAATAGGGACATACTTTTTCATTCCCTATCTCCTTCATACAACTCATACATAATTCATCTGTGTTAATCATAAACATCACCTTTTACAAAGATATTCACTATAACTCAACATTATATATTTCATTTAATTTTACCAAAAATAAATATCCGTGTCAAGCATATGCCGGTTACAATACAGTGACATTCATATAACACTATTGTTAACTGTAGTGTCTGACTACTTACTATATTATTATCTTGAAGTAACGATATTCTGTTGATTATTTTAATTTTTCACAAAGAATTCAAAGGGGTCACATATCACACCTTCTTTAAGGATTTCAAGATGAAGGTGATAACCATCAGCTGATTCAACAGGCATTTCGTCTACAACACCTATAACCTGACCTTTTTCCACAACATCGTTTGCTGTCACTCTGCAATCTTCTGCAAGTCCGCAATACCTTGCAGTAATGCCTGCACCATGGTCAATTTCCACAATCGTCCCCCAAAGACTGCTGTTATAAATAGCCAGCACTGCGCCTGACTGAATTGCGTGTACATTACCGCCTTTTTCAACACTGAAATCAACGCCGTTATGAACACGCCAATCATTCATTGTTTTTGATTTGACTGCAACCGAATCACTGAAATCTTTTATGATTTTATCTCCTGCCGGCCACACATATTCATTTGGAGGGGCAACTGTTATATTTTCTGTATATAGGTCTGTCCTTATTTCTGTTTCACCTGTTATTTCGTTTGCCGCTTCTTCCGTTTTGCTTTCACGCTCATATGTGTGGGTTTCGGCAATTGAAGAAAGCTGCTCATTCAATTCCCTTTTCACACTCATAAAGGTGCCCACACCTGTTCCCACTGCCAGCAGAAACACTATTGCAGCCACTATAAATTTCTTTGATGAAAAGTATTTTTTTATCTGGTCTTTTGTTTGTTTGTCTACACTCATTGTATGCATCTCCTTTGATAAATTAACTCAGAAATATTGTGAACAAATCACACCAACTTTATACAATGAGAATTTTTTGAAAAATTTTTCATTTTTCCCAAACAAATGTTTGCTTTTTTCTTTTTTATGTGTTATACTATCACCGTAAATAATTATTTTTTAAGAAAGGATGATAGTATGAAGCCGATAAATTCAACACAGAAAAAGATTTATGAATTTCTTGTTGAACGTTCACAGCAAGGTGTGCCTCCCTCTGTAAGGGAAATCTGCGCAGCTGTGGGACTTAAATCTACTTCATCAGTCCAGACAAATCTTGATGCACTTGAAGAATGCGGTTACATAGAACGTGACCCTTTGCTTAAACGTTCAATCCGTATCTGCGGTCAGGCTGAAAACGTAACTCACGTGCCTCTCTTAGGTACCGTTACTGCAGGTATGCCCATTCTTGCAGTTGAACAGATTGAAAGCTATGTTCCATATTCAGGCTACGTTTCTAAAGATAAACCTCTGTTTGCACTTCACGTTAAAGGTGAAAGTATGATAAACGCAGGTATTCTTGACGGAGACATCATTTTCGTTGAAAGAACTCCTGCTGCCCGTGACGGGGAAATTGTTGTTGCCATGATTGAAGATGAAGCAACAGTGAAAAGGTTTTTCAAGGAAAAAGACCACTTCAGACTTCAGCCTGAAAATGACGCTTTCGAACCAATTCTCTGTACAGAAGTGGTAATTCTCGGCAAAGTGGTGGCTCTTATGCGCTATTATTGATACGGTTAAATGGCAGATTTACCTATCATTCAATGCAAAATTTACTAATTTTGTACACTCTAACAAAATTAGTTAAAAATATAACAAAACAGTTGCATATTTGAAAAAAAAGGGCTAAAATAAGAGAGTAAAAAAATAAATTATTACTTTTTTGGAGGTAATCAAAATGTCAGTTAAAGTTGCTATTAACGGATTCGGCAGAATCGGCCGTCTCGCATTCCGTCAGATGTTCGGCGCAGAAGGTTACGAAGTTGTTGCTATCAACGACCTTACAAAACCCTCAATGCTCGCTACTCTTCTCAAGTACGACACAGCTCAGGGTGGTTACTGCGGCGCTATCGGTGAAAACGCTCACACAGTTGTTGCTGATGATGAAGCTGGTACAATCACTGTTGACGGCAAAACACTCACAATCTACAAAGAAGCAGACGCTAACAACCTTCCTTGGGGCGAAATCGGTGTAGACGTTGTTCTTGAATGCACAGGTTTCTACTGCACAAAAGAAAAATCAATGGCTCACATCAACGCTGGTGCAAAGAAAGTTGTTATTTCAGCTCCCGCTGATAAAGAAACAAAAACAGTTGTTTACAGCGTAAACGAAGGCATCCTTACTGCAGAAGACCAGATCATCTCTGCTGCTTCTTGCACAACAAACTGCCTTGCTCCCATGGCTAAAGCTCTTAACGACTATGCAGCTATCCAGAGCGGTATCATGACAACAGTTCACGCTTACACAGGCGATCAGATGATCCTTGACGGTCCTCACAGAAAAGGTGACTTCCGCCGTGCACGTGCAGGTGCTGCTAACATCGTTCCCAACTCAACAGGTGCTGCTAAAGCTATCGGCCTTGTTATTCCCGAACTCAACGGCAAACTCATCGGTTCTGCACAGAGAGTTCCCACACCCACAGGTTCAACAACAATCCTTGTTGCTGTTGTTAAAGGTAGCGACATCACAGTTGAAGGCATCAACGCTGCTATGAAAGCTGCTGCTAACGATTCATTCGGTTACAACGAAGAACCCATCGTATCTTCAGACGTTATCGGTATGCGTTATGGTTCACTCTTCGATGCAACACAGACAATGGTTGCTAAAATCGACGATGATACATTCCAGGTACAGGTTGTTTCATGGTATGACAACGAAAACTCATACACAAGCCAGATGGTTAGAACAATCAAATACTTCGCTGAACTTGCATAATTTATCTTAAAAAAGTTTTTAACCCCTGAAACTAAGGTTTCAGGGGTTTTCTTTTGTCTTGTGTTTTTTTAGTTTTACTGATATAATATTTCCAGTATCTGTCAGAGGTGATAAATATGAAAACATTCAGTTATAAAGATTATCCTTTGAAAATTTTCGGACTTCCCCTTTTTGAAGAAAACGGAAAACTGGAAAGACTCCCTGATGAAGTTATAGAGAAAGTGCCTACACTTGACTTCTTCGGAAAAAGATGTCCCGGTGCAAGGCTCTGTTTCAGGACAGATTCTGAAAAAATCACAATTAAGGCTAAATTCAGAACATTAGGACCTGATGCAGGTATGTCTGTTTTTAGCTGTCAGTCCTTTGATGTGCTTGTGGGGACTCGCCCCAACCTTGAATTTTTAGGTCTTGTTACAGGCTATAATATCCAGACTTATGAATTTGAAGGAACTTTTACAAAGAAAAAAGAAATGGAAGATATCACTGTCTTCCTTGCACGAAATGAAATAATTGAAGACATTCAGGTCGAAATTGAAGATGGGGCTTCAATCAAACCGCCTACGGAATATAAATATAAACCTATCGTTTTTTACGGCTCTTCAATTACAGAAGGCGGGTGTTGCAGTAATGTAAAAAACTCCTATACATCCATTCTTTCAAACAGACTTGATGCTGACTTTATCTGCCTCGGTTTCTCAGGAAATGCAAAAGGCGAACTTCCTATGGCTGATTTCATCAATACAATTGATATGAGCATCTTTGTATTCGACTATGACCATAACGCACCTGACGCAGAGCATTTAAGAAAAACTCATGAGCCGTTTTTCAAAAGAATCCGAGAAGAACATCCCTATCTCCCCATTGTGATTATGACAATGCCGAAAGAAGTTTATGACGAAGTGAACGATGAACGTGCGTCTGTTATAAAGCAAACATACTTAAATGCTGTAGAAAACGGTGACAGAAATGTTTACTTTATTGACGGTGAAGAGTTTTATGGTCCGGAAGAGCGTTATCTCTGTACTATTGATGCAGTTCATCCCAACAGTTTAGGATTTTTAAGAATGGCAAATATAATCGAGCCCACATTACGAAAAATCCTCGAAATACGTTAAATAACAAAACCCTTAGTATCTATGCAAATACTAAGGGTTTATTTATTGCCATTGAAATATTCTTCAGCGGTTTTTTTATCTTTTTTAAGTTGCTCAACTAATTCTTCAGGTGAAGAAAACTTAACTTCCTCACGCATAAATTTATGAAGACTTACACGCAACACTTTGCCATATAAATCACCGTCAAAATCAAATATATGAGTTTCACTTCTCACATCATTTTCAGGGAAAGTAGGACGAGAGCCGATGTTAGTGAAAGAGTAATAAACTTTACCGTCAACTTCTGTTGTTGAAGCATATACACCAAATTTCGGAATTACAAGGTCAGGTGGGAAATACTGATTGGCAGTCGGGAAGCCCATTGACCTGCCTCTTTTCTGTCCGTGAACAACTTCAAGGAAATAAGAAAAGTTCTGCGTCATCAGTTTATTTGCCTTTTCAACATCGCCTGATTTGAGGAGTTCACGAAGTCGGCTTGAATTTACTTTTTCATCGTCCACAAACGTTTCTTCATTTACATAAACCTCAATACCGTACTTACCGCAGATTCTCTCAAGGTCTTTTGCGTCAGCCTTTCCGCCTTTTCCGAAATGGTAATTGAATCCGCAAAAAACTGCTTTTGCATTAAGTTTATTTTTAAGAACCTTTTCCACAAATTCTTCTGCAGAAAAATCTCTGAATTCATCAAAGGAAACGGTCTGCGTTTCAAGGCCGATATCTCTGATGAATTTCTTTTTGTCTTCGTCTGTCATAAGAAGGCCGATTCTTTTACCGAAATATGTTTTGGGGTGAACATCAAAAACAAGGGCAATAGCCCTGATATTATTATCAAGGCTATAGTTTTTCGCTTTATTGAGAACCGACCTGTGACCTGCATGAAGTCCGTCAAAGTTTCCCAATGCAACAGCGGAATATTCAATTTTTAATGTTTCGTTATTTTTCATTGTAAACCCGCTTAACCTTCAGTATATTCCCGTCTTTCTGATATTCACCGATACCGAGAAATTTATCTTCGGGAGAATATACTCTATAGAATTTTTCTTCAAATTCAAATCTCACTCTGCCCGCATCAAGTTCGCCACCGTTTGAAAAACGGATTGCCTGCTTTTCGCTGACTCTGACTTTTTCGTATACACTCAAAGCCTTGTCAACAGGAGTGATTATTTCTTTTTCTCTGCCTTCTTCGCAGAGTTTTTCAATCTCTTTAAGAGTAAAACATTCTGAAATGTCAATATTATTGGCCATCGTTCTTCTCAGGGCTTTCATTGTACAGGGAACATCAAGTTTTTCACCGATATCACTGCACAAAGAACGGATATATGTACCGCCTGAGCATAAAACGTCGATAGTAAACTCGTTTTCACTTTCATCACAGGAAACAAGTTCAAGTTTTTTTATAGTGACTTTTCTTTTTTCTCTTTCAACTTCAATACCTTTTCTTGCAAGGTCATAAAGTCGCACACCGTCTTTTTTGATTGCAGAATACATAGGTGGTATCTGCATAATTTCGCCACGGAAACATTCCAGCACATTCTCAAAATCTTCACGGCTTACTTTCCTGTCACTCTCTTCAATAACCTTACCCGTAATATCGAGAGTGTCTGTTGCAAGACCAAATTTTATCACTGCCCTGTAAGCTTTTTCGTGGCTTGGCATAAGTTCAATGAACCTTGTTGCACCGCCTAAAGCCACAGTCATAACTCCTGTCGCCATAGGGTCAAGTGTGCCTGTGTGGCCTGCTTTTTTCTCACCGAGAAGTCGTGAAAGTTTTTTTACGGCAAAAAACGATGTTATGTTTTCTCCTTTATCAAAGCAAATAAAACCTGTCATTTGTCAAGATACTCCGTTATTGCAGAAATTATTTTTTCTCTTGCACTTTCAAAAGGACCATCAATCTGACATCCTGCGGCTCTTGCGTGACCGCCGCCACCTAACTTTCTGCAGATTTCTGATGCATTCACCGGCTCAAGTGTTCTCAAAGAAATTTTAAAAGTACCGTCACTTTTCTCTTTAAGGAAAACGCCTACCTCAACGCCTTCAATCTGCCTTGTACGTGATGCCAGCGGATCAGTTTCGGATTCGTCCGAACCGCTTTTATCATACATATCAAGAGTAAGATGTGTCATAGCACATCTTCCGCCGAAATGCATTTCCAACGTATCCATAACAAGTCTTTCAAGGATAACATAAGACTTTGTTTTTGTATCAAACATTATTCTGTTGATAAAAGCTCCGTCTGCACCGTGTTCAACAAGGTTTGCTGCCATACGGTAAGTCTGTGCCGTTGTGTTGGAATATCTGAAACAGCCTGTGTCTGTTGTGATGCCTGTATAAAGACAGTCAGCTATTTTTTTATCGAAATCAACATCCATTTCAGCAATTACTTTATACACAATTTCGCACGCTGCCGCTGCAGTATCCTCAAGCAGAAGATACTCACATTCAACACAGTTTGACGGATGATGATCAATGGCAAGGTTGATTCTGTCTGCATATTTTTCGCGGACATCGTTTTCAAGGAGTTTTACATCTGCAACGTCAACAGATACAACATATTCAGGTTCAAAATCTTCTTTACCAAGGTCATCAAAAAGATAATTGTATTTTTTGCCCACATCTTCAGGACGCAGTACCTCTGCTTTTTTACCGAGCTTTCTCAAAGCACGCAGCAGTGCATAACCGCATCCCAAAGTGTCGCCATCGGAATTTGCGTGAACAAGAATGATTATATTGTCGTGATTTTCAAGAAGTTGTGCTGTTTTGGTAACATCAATCTTCATTACTCTCCACCTTTATATCATCAAGCATTTTGAATATTTTCATACCGTGTTCCACGGAATCATCTGCTACAAATTTAAGTTCGGGACTTTTGCGAAGATGCAAACGTCTTGTAACTTCGCCTCTTACCAAACCTGCAGCACCGTTAAGACCTTTTACTGCATTCTGTGCTGTTTCAATGCCTTCCAATGCGCTGACGTAAACCTTTGCATAAGATGCGTCACTGCTTACGTCAACACGCACAACTGTCAGCATTTTTCCGCTGATGCGGGGGTCTTTAAGGTCACGGATAACTGCAACTATTTCCCTTTTGATATCTTCAGATACTCTCTGGGCTCTGTGTCCTGCCATTAGTCTCTGTACTCCTCTATAACATAAACTTCAAAGATGTCGCCGATTTTGATATCGCCGTATTTGCCGAGACCGATACCGCATTCATAACCGGAGTTAACTTCTTTAACGTCATCTTTTTCACGACGGAGTGATGCGATTTCATCATCAGCAATAACAACACCATCACGGATAATACGTACTTTGTCTCCTCTGTGGATTTTACCGTCCTGAACGTAGCTACCTGCAATGTTACCGACAGAAGAAATTTTGATAACGTTTCTGACTTCAACTGTACCCACAACAACTTCTCTTGTTTTTGCATCAAGCATACCTTTCATAGCAGCTTCGATTTCTTCGATGCAATCGTAGATAATTCTGTAGGTTCTGATTTCAACACCGTCACGCTCAGCATTTGTTTTTGCAACCGCGTCAGGTCTTACGTTAAAGCCTACAATCAAAGCGCCTGATGCCTGTGCAAGCATAACGTCAGATTCATTGACTGCACCAACACCGTTATGGATTACACGTACGCGTACTTCTTCGTTTGTAAGTTTTTCAAGGTTCTGTTTAACTGCTTCTGCAGAACCCTGCACGTCAGCCTTAACAATGATGTTAAGTTCTTTCATTGCACCCTGCTGAATTGAATCAAAGAGGTTATCAAGAGTAACTTTCTGAACTGAGTTGAATTTTGCTTCCTTGATTTCGTCTTTACGCTGTTCAACAAGAGCACGTGCGAGCTTTTCGTCGCTTACTGCGTCGAATGTATCACCTGCCTGAGGAACTTCAACAAGACCTGTAATTTCAACGGGAACAGAAGGACCTGCCTTCTTGAGTTTTTTACCTTTTTCGTTCTGCATAGTTCTTACACGACCAACAGATGTACCTGCAACGATAACATCACCGTCGTGAAGTGTACCCTTCTGAACAAGAAGTGTTGCAACGGGGCCTCTGCCCTTATCAAGTCTTGCTTCGATAACAACACCCTTTGCTGCTCTGTTGGGGTTAGCCTTGAGCTCTTTCATTTCTGCAATGAGAAGGATAGACTCAAGAAGTTTATCAATATTATCGTGTGTTTTTGCAGAAACAGGAACACAGATTGTATCACCGCCCCATTCTTCGGGGATGATTTCGTATTCTGTAAGCTGCTGCATAATTCTGTCAGGGTTTGCACCCGGTCTGTCCATTTTGTTTATAGCAACAATGATTGAAACTTCTGCTGCTTTTGCGTGGTTGATTGCCTCAACTGTCTGGGGCATAATACCGTCGTCAGCAGCAACTACAAGAACAGCAATATCTGTTGCTTTTGCACCACGTGCTCTCATTGATGTGGAAGCTGCGTGACCGGGAGTATCAAGGAATGTGATTTTCTCACCGTTTACATTTACCATATAAGCACCGATGTGCTGTGTGATACCGCCGGCTTCACCTGCTGTTACAGATGTGTTTCTGATAGCGTCGAGAATTGAAGTTTTACCGTGGTCAACGTGACCCATAACAACGACAACGGGGCAACGGGGTTCAAGTGTTGTTTCATCGTCTTCACTGTCGTCAATAATTCTTTCTTCAATTGTAACAACAATTTCTTTTTCAACCTTTGCACCGAGTTCGGTTGCAATGATTTCTGCTGTATCAAAGTCAATAACCTGGTTTACGTTTGCCATAACACCGAACTGGAAAAGCTTTTTAACAACTTCTGCCGCTGTCATTTTAAGCATTGCAGCAAGGTCTGATACAACAATTTCTTCAGGCACTTTAATAACAAGCTGAGGTCTCTTTGCTCGTTCTGCTTCGATACGTGCAAGTCTTTCTTTTTCAGTTTCCTTTTTCTTTGAACGCATACCCTGCTGTTTACGGTACTGCTGTGATTTCTGTTTCAGCTTCTGTTTGTTTGAAACTGAGTCTGAACGGTGTCTGTCAGCAGGAGCGATATTTTCGTATCTCTCATTATATTTATCGAGTTCAACTTCTTCTGCACGAGTGTTGATTGTTCTTGCTTCACCCTTTGTTCTTGACTGCATGGGTTTATCCTGCTTTTCTTTCTTCTGGGGTGCAGACTGCTGAGCCTGAGGTGCAGTTTTCACCTGTGCAGGTTTCTTTTCTTCTTTTTTATCATTTGATTCAGCTACAGACTTTGTGGCTTTTTCTGTTTTCACTTCCGCTTTTTCTGCGTTTGCTTCTGTTTTTGGTGCTTCCTCCGCAAGAGCAAAGTATCTGTCAAAACTTTCAACCTGATTTTTCAATGTGATTTTATTAAAGAAAAGATCGAGGTCTTTGTTTTCAAGAGCTGTAGTCGCTTTTTTCTTGGGTTCATCGCTTCCTTCTGCAAGAAGTTCAATGATTTCTTTATTCTGTTTGCCGAAATCTTTTGCTAAATCAGCAACTTTATATTTCTTCTCTGCCAAATTGATTACCTCCCGTTAGTTTTAGTCAAATTTCTTGAGGCTATTTGCAAATCCTTCATCGTTGATTGTCATAACACCTGTTCTGACACCGATAATGAATTTCATTTCGTCCATTGTTTTATCAAGTTCTATTATTTTAATATTTCTGCCGTTATAAGTACATTCCCGCATAAATTCTTTTTTCAGTCTTTCTGAAACGTCACAAGCCATCACACAGAGATGTGCTTTACCGTCTTTGATTGCAAAGAGAGCTGTATCGTGACCCCAGGCGAGCTTGCCTGCTCTCCTGGCAAGACCTAAAAGATTAAAAAACTTACTGTCCATCAGCTTCCAGCTCAGCCTCCATCGCGTCAAAAATTTCCGCCGGAATACTGCAGGAAAGTGACCTTTCAAAACTTTTCGCTTTTCTTGCAGTTTTAAAGCATTCTATATCTCGGCAAACATAAGCACCCTTGCCGTTCTTTTTACCTGTAAGGTCGATAGAAATTTCTCCCTCTGAATTTTTAACAACTCTTACCAATTCTTTTTTTGATTTAAGTTGCTTGCAGCCGACGCACTGACGCATCGGAACTTTTTTTACTGCCGGCATAGGTTACACTCCTGTCTTAAATATTATTGTGTGTCAGAAGTTTTGAAAAAACCGCTTTCAGGCTGAATATCGATTTTCCATCCTGTAAGCTTTGCAGCAAGTCTTGCATTCTGACCCTTGTTACCGATTGCAAGCGAAAGCTGATCATCAGGAACTGTTACGTGACATGCATTTGTTGCAGTTGCATCAATTTCAACATCAAGTACATCTGCAGGGGCAAGAGCTGCGCTGATGAAAAGTTTAGGATCTTCTGAATATTTTACGATATCGATTTTTTCTCCGCCGAGAAGTTCAACGATTTTCTCAACACGTGCACCTCTCTGACCGATACATGCACCTACGGGATCGATGTTTTCATCCTGTGTAGCTGCAACTGCGATTTTTGTACGTGAACCTGCTTCACGGGAAACTGCTTTGATTTCTACAGCACCGTCATAAATTTCAGGAACTTCTGTTTCAAAAAGACGTTTAACAAGTCCGGGATGTGTTCTTGAAATCATAATTCTGGGGCCATTCTTTTCACCTGTTCTGATATCTACTACGAACACTTTGATAAGGTCGCCTTCTTTAACAATTTCACCGGGAACCTGTTCTGCTTTGGGAAGAATTGCTTCACCCTTGCCGATATCAAGAATTATGTTACCGTTTACGGGATCAACTCTGTGAACAGTTGCTGTAATAAGTTCCTGATAGCGTTTCTGGAACTCTTCCATCACCTGTCCTCTTTCCGCTTCGCGGATACCCTGGCGGATAACATGCTTTGCAGTCTGAGCAGCAACACGGCTGAATTCTTTTGATTCCATTTCGATTTCGATAATGTCGCCCGCCTTTGCAGTTGACTGATATTTCTGTGCTTCTTCTACGATAATATCTGTATCTTCATCTTCGATTTCTTCAACAACATTTTTTCTGAGCCATACACGCATTGTTTCTTTTTCTGCATCGATTTCGCAGAAAACAACTTCTTTTTTGTTGTAATCGTTACGAAGTGCAACGATAAGAGCCTGCTGAATTCTTTCACACAAAAGTGCTGCAGGTACACCTTTTTCTTTTTCAAGCAATCTTACTGCTTCAAAAAATTCCTTATTCATTTTTCCAACCAATCCTTTCAATATTTAAACTTTAATTTTAAACATATTAATTTTCGAAATCGTCAAGTTTTATCCAGGCGGTTTCTTTTTTCACAAACACCTTTTCTTCTTCGTCTACAGCAACAGTAATATTGCCGTCTTCGTATTTTACAAGTGTGCCTGCAAATTCTCTTTGTTTATTTTCATCGGGGCGGATAAGGCGAAGTTTGATTTTTCTGCCTGTCATGGCCTCGAAATGATCGTCTCTCGTAAGGTCTCTTTCAATTCCGGGAGAGCTTACTTCAAGACAATAACTTACTTCAATAGGGTCCGCTTCATCAAGAGGGCCGTTAAGTGCGTGTGTCATATCAACGCAATCGTTAATATCAATGCCTTCATCCTTATCGATGAAAACACGCAGATACCAGGATGCACCTTCTTTTACAAATCTTACGTCCCAGAGTCTGAGCCCTAATTCTTCAGCAATAGGCTGTGCAATACCGCGCACAATGCTCACTACATTCGGTTTTGATGCCATTTTCATCCTCCTAACAACACAAAAGAGCGGGTCTGAAACCCACTCTTTTGCTAATACCATACTTTCATTGTATGTAGTATACCATACAATGAAAAAATAATCAAGAGTTTTTATAAAACTATTGTGTTATTTTTTCCAAAGTGATACAATTTTATCAGCAAATTAATTTTCTATGGGAGATGCATTACCACGGACAGATATTCTCTTGATATGACTAAAGGTCCTTTTCTGAAAAAGATACTCGTTTTTTCTTTACCTCTTATGCTTACGGGACTTTTGCAGATGGTCTACAACACAGCCGATATTGTAGTTGTTGGAAGATTTGCAGGCCCCACTTCTCTTGCAGCTGTAGGTGCGACAAGTTCTCTTATCAACCTTATACTCAATATCTTTCTCGGAATGGCAATGGGATCGGGCGTAATGAGTGCACGATACATAGGTGCAGGTGACGATAAACGTCTTTCTAAATGTGTTCATACAGCAATTACGCTCAGTGTAATCTGCGGTATCGCTGTTGGCATTTTCGG
>JAZQWT010000042.1:0-23402 GCA_045632485.1 Acutalibacteraceae bacterium | reverse complement strand
GAAAATCCGTTTTGCCTGCCCCGAGGAAGGTGAATGGTATTTTGAAACTGTCTGTACAGATGAAGAAAACACATCCCTTCACGGAAAAACAGGTAAAGTAAACTGTAAAAAATATTCAGGCGACCTGGATATTTACAAGCATGGCTTTATCACAACACGTTACGGCAAAAAATATTTTACATACGCTGACGGCACACCTTTCTTTTACCTTGGCGACACTCACTGGAGTTTAGGTGATGAAACAGTTGATATGGTGAAAACTATCTGCGAAAAAAGAGTAAGTCAGGGTTTTACCGTTTTCCAGAGTGAACCTATCGGTGCTGCATTTGATTTTGCAGACGGTATTGCAGCAAATGATGTTCAGGGACTTGCAGTTAACGATGAAAAATTCAGAATTATTGCAGACAGCGGTCTCGTTCACGCAAATGCAGAGTTTTTCTTCCCCTACTCTATGGAATTGCTTATCCCCAATTTCGGCGGAGTTGAAGCTGACGGTGAAATGACAGAAGGTGTCAAAGCTTACCTCAAAAAGATTTCCCGTTATTGGGTTGCACGTTACTCAGCCTACCCTGTTATGTGGACCCTCGGACAGGAAGTCGACAACGATTTTTACTGGAGCGAAACAAACCACGCTATATGGAGTTATAAGAACAATCCATACAAGCTTGTGGCAAATTATATTGCAGAATACGACCCTTATACACATCCCGTTACTGCTCATCAGGAAAATACGGGTGCAACAGTTGCTTACGGAAACGGCAAAGGTGCATCTGATAAATGCAAAATTTATTGTGACAATGTAATGCCTTCCTGCTTCAGAGATGTAAAATCCCACGATTTCTATGCAGCACAGTGGACACCATCAAAAACAGATCAGATTGACTTTGACAGCGGAAAAGATTTCTGGTACAATTCGCAGGGCAAACCCGTTATAAACTATGAAGGACAGTACTGTTACCTCTGGACTAAAAACTTCGGTGCAAGAATGCAGGGATGGACTTCTTACCTTAACGGAATGTACGGCTACGGCTGGGGCGGACACGATACCTGGAGTTACCTTAATGTTTATGATGAAGAAAACGATTCATCTGACGGTGTGGATATAATCACAAGTGAAGAAAAGAAAAACGCCACATGGCAGGACAGCCTTGAATACGCAAGCTCGTATCAGACAGGTTATATGAGAAACTTCTTTGAACAGACAGAGTGGTATAATTTAATCCCCCGCTTTGACGATAAATCATATTTCAATCCCTGTCTGAATGTTTACTACACATATGCAAGTAATGCTGACAACTCTGAAATAGTAGTATATTTTTATTCATTCACTGATGAAAATGTTGCTCAAAAAACAAACACAAATAAATACGGCGGTTTCAAAACAGGCACGATAGGCAGACTCTGTCCCGATACAGAATATACAATTCAATGGTTTAATCCCATAAGCGGTGAATTTTACGAAGAAGAAAAAATCATGTCGTCATCCTACGGAACATATTACATTTCAGAAAGACCTGACGATACAGATATGGCTCTTCTGATAAAGCTTACATAAACACCCTGACAGACTATTTTTAACAGCAGGAAAAGCAATTTTTTCCTGCTGTTTTTTTGATTTTCACAGATAAAAACAGTGCCGAAAAAGAATAAAATTTGTTGACTTTTAGCGTATAATATGATACCATACAAGAAATAAGATTTTTGTTATTTATTATATGTATAAGAGGGAATCCTATGAGAAAATCGGCAATACGCACGCTGTGCATTGTTTTTGTTCTTATTATTGCGATGAGTTCAGTTCTTACAGGCTGTAAAAGCAATCCTGAAAGCAAAGATGAGAACCCCGCTTCAATGCAAGGAAGCTCAGTAAATATAGAAGAAGCGGACAAAGACGTGGATGCACCTGAAGAAAAAACAATGAGTTATGATACAGACCACAACCCGTTTCACGCAAATCCGTTTGATTCAGGCAGTGATGCTGAACAAGAGGGGCCTGTAAGTGCTGATTACTTTGACGATGCAGCCTTCATAGGTGACTCTGTAACAGTAAAACTGCAGTATTATAACAACGCCAATTCCGCTTTAGGTAAAGCAACCTTCCTTTGCATGAGCAGTTATTCACTCACTCATGCGGTCAACGGTACAATGGACCTCACTTTCCGCGGAAAAGTAATGACTCCTCAGGATGCACTTGCCCTGTGCAAGGCAAAAAAAGTTTTCATTTTGTTAGGCATGAATGACATAGGATATATCCCCATAGATACATGTATGGAAAACTGGAAAAAACTTGTAGATAACATCAGGGAGAAAAATCCAAAAATCAAAATATTTATTCAATCAGGTACACCTATTTTCCTTGCAGGTCAGACAAGTACTCTGACTAATGCACGAATGGATGAATACAACGGTGAGCTGAAAAAATTTGCAAAAGCAAATGACTGCAGATATATTGATATCGCATCTCCTATGAAAGACAATAACAACAGTCTTAAAGCGGAGTATTGTTCTGATAACTATGTTCATATGAGTGACGCAGGCTGCGTAGTCTGGGTAGACGCTCTTAAAAATTCTATTAATAAAAAATAAAGGTAAAAGGTGAAAAAAATGAAAAAATTAATTACTCTTATTCTTGCTCTTGTACTTATGTTCAGTTTTGCTGCTTGTTCAGGAAACGAAACACCGGACGCTGAAGCTGCAGAAATCAACGTAGAAGAAGTTTACGCATCAATCGAAAGTGCAGTTGAAATGAACGAAATGACAATCCTTGAAGAAGATATGATTCTTAACCTTCTCGGTATTGAAGCAGAAAAAACTGTTCAGCTTAAAGTAGCTGAAGCTGCAGACGGTCTCCTTGCTGACGAAATCTGGCTCATTGAAGCAGTTGATGAAGCTGCAGCACAGGAAATTGTTTCACTTGCTAACACACGTATTGAAGTTCAGGCTGCAGCAAGTAAAACTTATTCACCCGAACAGCACGAAATCGTAAACAAAGCAGAAATCATCACAAACGGTAACTTCGTTGCATTTATCGTTTCTCCTTCTGTTGACGAAATCGTTACAGTTGTTAACGATGCTTTCGGTAAATAATCGAATTTAATCAACTTAAAAACATAGTCAGACTTCTCTTGAGAGGAGTCTGACTTCACCTATTTTTCAGGAGCTGATTCAATGCTTTTTTCAAGTAATGTCTTTCTGTATTTCTACTTACCTGTAGTTTTACTGTTATATTATATCTCACCGCGAAAAATCCGAAACCTGGTATTGTTTGCCGTCAGCCTTTTCTTCTATGGTTGGGGTGAACCTGTTTATCTTTTCCTTATGATATTCACCGTACTTTTAAACTACGTCTGTGCGTTTATTATTGATGTGCAACGACAAAAAGGAAAAAGTGCGAAACCGGCTCTCGTTATCGGTATTATACTCAATCTGCTTCTTTTAGGTTATTTTAAATATGCAACCTTCTTCCTTGAAAGTCTGCAGAGCGTTTTACCTTTTATGAAAGATTTTTCAGTGCCCGAAATCACTCTGCCTATAGGTATTTCTTTCTACATTTTCCAGTCAATGAGTTATCTTATTGACGTTTACAGAGATGATGCTCCCGTACAGAAAAACCCCATTACTTTCGGTACATACGTTGCTCTTTTCCCTCAGCTCATCGCAGGTCCCATTGTAAGATATACTGACGTTGCTCGTCAGCTCTCAGAACGCAGGGAAAATATTGACGCTTTTTCGTCAGGCATAAAAATGTTTATAATCGGTCTTGCAAAGAAAATTCTTATTGCCAACCAGATGGGTGCTTTGTGGGACAATATCCAGCAGACAGGCGGTACAGCAGCTGCCTGGGTGGGAATTGCTGCATACTCACTTCAGCTTTATTTTGACTTCTCAGGATATTCCGACATGGCAATCGGTCTTGGCCGTATGTTCGGATTTGAATTCCTTATAAACTTTAACTATCCCTACATCTCCAACAGCATTACCGATTTCTGGAGAAGATGGCATATGTCACTTTCCACATGGTTCAAGGAATATGTTTACATTCCTCTGGGCGGCAACAGAAAAGGTATGAAACGTCAGATTATCAACCTTCTCATCGTGTGGGCACTTACAGGCTTCTGGCATGGTGCAAGCTGGAACTTCCTTTTCTGGGGACTTTACTACGGCATACTTCTTATTCTCGAGAAAACATTCCTGCTTAAACTGCTTGATAAACTTCCGAAATTCGTCCGCCATATTTACACAATTATTATTGTTATGCTTGGTTGGGCACTCTTCTATTTCGAAGACACTGCAGTTCTTGGCGAATTCATAAAGAAACTCTTTACCCCTGCTGCCACCGCGCCCACAGATATCAACACAATGCTCGGCTACGCACCTTTATTTATTGTAGCTGTTCTTGCAGCAACTCCTGTCGGTGCTAAGCTTTACAACAAAGTAAAAGAAAGCACTGCAAAAAACATAGTTACAATCGCAGGTCTTGCGGTTATGATGTTGCTTTGCATATGCACACTTGTCAGTGACAGTTACAATCCGTTCATTTATTTCCGTTTCTGAGGAGGGACACAGATATGAAATCTAAAAAATTAAATATTATTTCTGTTGTACTCTTCATCGGATTTCTGGCTGTTATGTTTGTGCTCTATCTGACAATGCCGAAAAATGACTTCTCAGAAAGAGAAAAACGTTACCTCGCTGAATTCCCTGCAGTTACATGGGAAAACATTTCTTCAGGTAAATTTTCGGCAGACCTTGAAACTTATCTTGCAGACGCAATCCCCGGCCGCGACTTTTTTGTAGGCGTTTCATCTTACTATAACCTGTTTACAGGCAGACAGGTTACAAAAGATATTTATGTAGCTGAAAGCAATCGTCTTGTTGAGGCACCGCCTGCATACAGCGATGCCGCTATAAAGAGAAACACATCATATATTTCTGCTTTTACAGAAAAGGTTGACATCCCCGTGGACCTTATGGTTGTGCCCTCAGCAGGTTTTATTTATGAAGATAATATAAAAGGTATTAAAAACGACTATACTGATGATGAAGCAATAGACAGTATTTATGCTTCATCAAAGGGAATAGCAAACTATATAGACATATGTTCAGCTTTTGCAAAAAGCGGAAATAAAGAAGCTCTTTACTATCTCACTGACCACCATTGGACAAGCTTAGGTGCATATACAGCATATACAGGCTACATGGATGTACTAAAAAAAGATTACCCCGCACAGAAGGACTTTGACATTGAAAAATATGGCGGGTTCTATGGCTCCAATCATTCAAGAGCAGGACTGTGGCTTTACCCTTCGGAGGACGTTGAATTATGGAAAAACGACACAGCTTTTATTGTTGTTTCAGATTCCGATAACAAGCCTCACAACGGACTTTTCTATGAAGAAAGACTTACCGAGCTTGACAAATATACAGTTTACCTGAACGGTAACCATGCAAAAGTTTCAATTGATAATCCCGATGCAAAGGGTCAGGGTAAGCTTCTTGTAATAAGAGATTCCTATGCAAACTGTCTCGGAACTTTTCTTGCTAATTCTTTTGAAAATGTTACACTTGTGGATTTGAGATATTATCACGATTCTGTTTCAGACCTTGCAAAGGAAGGCGGATTTACCAATATCCTTATCTGTTACAGTTTGTCAAACTTTATGTCAGATGTAAACTTCCCCTGGCTTAAATAATGATATGTTTCTAAAATAGTAAAAAAATCTACACAATTATGTGTTATACTGATTAAAAAGGAGGATGATACAATGAAAATTAAACATTCTCTTGTTATTCCCTGCTTCAACGAAGAGGGAAATGTGGAAATATTTTTCTCCGCAGCAAAAGAAGCAATGAAAGGCTATACAGAAGACTTTGAACTTATTTTTGTCAACGACGGAAGCCGTGATAAAACAGGTGAAAAGTTAAAAAAATTGTTTGATGAAAACAAGGATGTAAAAATCAAGGTAATTAATTTTTCCCGCAACTTCGGCAAAGAAGCTGCAATGTATGCAGGACTTAATGCGTCGTGCGGCGAGTATACAACAATTATTGATGCCGATATGCAGCAGAGACCTGAAGTAGCTGTACAGATGGGCAAAATACTTGATATGAATCCTGAGTTTGATATGGTTGCCGCTTTTCAGGAAAAGAGAAAAGACGGAAAACTTCTCAGCAAAATCAAAACCTCTTTTTATTCGGTAATCAACAAAGTAAGTGACGTTCATTTCATTGAAGATGCAAGCGATTTCAGAACAATGAGAAGAAAAGTCGTTCAGTCGATTATTGAACTTACAGAATATCACCGTTTTTCAAAAGGTATTTTCTCCTGGATAGGTTATAATGTATGTTCTATCCCCTATCAGGTAATGGACCGCGAAAGCGGAGAAACAAAATGGTCTGTAAAAAAACTTATCAGATATGCTCTTGACGGCATTATGGCTTATACCGACCTTCCCCTTAAGCTTCCTGCATATTTCGGTGTAGGTTCTGCTCTTCTGGATGTCGTTTTATTGCTTTGTCTTCTTGTGGCAGACTTTGCTTTTGATAAAGATTGCACAACAGGTTACCTTGCCTGTCTGATTATTTTCCTTTTCTCAATACTTTCCGTTTTTATGGGAATTATGGGAACATATATCGGAAAAATTCACACCCAGGTCAAGAACAGACCTGTATATATTGCGAAAGAGATTTTAACTTATGAAGAAAATCCGTGATTTAATTATTAAATACAAAGAGCTTATACTTTATGTATTTTTCGGTGCACTCACAACCCTTGTAAACTTTGCGGCATTTAAGTTTTTCAACGTTGTACTGGGTGAAGAACGGTACCTTATTTCAAACGTTATTGCCTGGTTTGTTTCCGTAGTTTTTGCATACATTACAAATAAACTTTTTGTATTCGAAAGCCATATATGGCAGACAAAAAAAATCTGCAAAGAAATTTTTTCTTTCTTTGCAGCAAGAGTATTATCGTTTATAATTGAAGAAGCAGGTTTGTTCACACTTGTTGATTTAATGGGATTCGATAAATACAAGCTTGATATTTTCGGTTTTGTTCTTGGCGGAAAGATGATTTCAAAAATCATCCTTGCGGTTATAGTTGTTATTCTTAACTACTTCTTCTCAAAACTTGTAATTTTCAAAAAGAAAAATCAAAAATAACAATCTGAAAATGGCTGATACATTTTATGTATCAGCCATTTTTGTTACCATTTATTTTCTACGTATTCACAGAATGCATACATATCTTTGATTTCCAGCTTTGTGCCGTCGTCAAGTGTTACATCACCGCTCCACAATCCGTGAACCTGATGTGAATGCATACGTGCAAGATTTGCAACATTCAGGTCAGAATGGTGGTCATAGAAAGGTTCCATTGTAAGGTTGAATCTACCGTCTTCTGAAATGAATTTCCATGGTTGCATATATTTATCAGGTTTGGGGAAAGTTTCAACGTCGATTGCACCGAATTTATGTGCTTTTCCGTCATAGAAAAGACATGTTTCGGTTGCGTTTGATTCATCGCCGATACCCCATGTGATTTCAAAGCCGAAAAGATGTTTTTCGCCATTTTCATCAACAAGATAAGTTGAACCGCTTCCCCAGTACCATACCATTTTGTAAGGAGTGTTAACTCTGCCCCAGTCAAGAGAAGCAAAAGTATCTTCCTTTGAAAATTCGTAAATTTCATCACCATATTCAAATGTACCTGAACAGGGCATACACATCTGTTTTGTCGTCATGAAATATTTTGTGGGATAACCTTTAAAAGGAAGAACTGTTGTGATGTTTTCAAGGTCGGGAGCAATATCCATATGGAAATTGCAGATAACATCCTTGCCTTTAACATTCATCTTGAAATAAAGAGTTCTTTCAAACTCTTTTGTATCAAATTCAAATTCTGCTGCACCGATTCTCGCTTTAAAATTATTGGGAACATCACCCTTGGGGTTAGGAACATATTTATTCTTACCGCCGAGGAAAAATGAGGTAGCATCTACAATCTGTTTTTTATTGCGAAGGTCAATAAGCTTTGCAGCAACATATCCTCCGATAGAAATATTGGCAAAACTTAACTGCACCATAAATTTGCCGTCAGAAATCTGATAGAAATCCCATTCTTTCTTTCTGTTGTTGGGAGTTGATCTGTTTCTGTCATATTCAAAAACGTTTCTTCTTGCCCAACCTTTTGCGATGAGCGTACCGTCAGCACCCAAAAGCGTTGTTTTTTCAGTGTACTCTCTCTGCTTTGATTTTTCTTCCCAATCCCAGAAGCTCTGGTAAGTTCTCTGTTCGTTTTTTGACATATTAAACACCTCTTAACCAAATAATGTTCCGTCAATCAATCTCTGGAACAAGCCTGCGAAAAATCTGCCAATATCCACGATAACATCAAAGATATCGTATATATCACGTTTTGCATCAACACCGTCACCACCGTAACAGCCGATGTTAGTTGATGTAACTTTTTCACCAAAGAAGTCGTATTCCATTTTTTCAATATCTTCTCTTTCAGCACCTGCACCGATAAGTCTTGAACCTTTCACAAGACGGAAGCTGTCAGGGTCTGTCATATCATCACCTGCGAAATCAGGTCTCGTGTTCATTGAAAGCAGATCGAAGGGCGGGTTTGGTGCCATATAGTAGCAGTTGTTTGTAAAATCTGTTTTCGAATTAAGGTTACGGTCGTCATAATAGAAGTAATAACCCGGTTTGAAAGTGAAAATATTATTAGCAACAACACCGCTGTCAAGATTTGTAACGTGCATTTCGTGGCCGTTTACAATTGTGTTATTATAAAAAGCAAATTCTACTTCACCTGAGCCGCTTGCCATACTGCTTCTGCCCACGTTATCATTAACAGAAAGGCAATAACGCACTGTGTTACCTACCTGAGGTCTGCCGCCCATAGCATTATTACACATAAATCTTATATTATCGTGAGAATACATATACTGATATGTACAGTAGTTTGAATCAGCGTCAAAGTCAACTGTCATGGCATCGCCGAAGTTTTTCTGACCTGCAATTTCAGTATGCTCGATAACACTGTTTTTAGAGCCCCAGAACCACATTGAAGCTGTGAAATATTCTATGCTTCCGTCGGGTAAAGGCTCTGCACCGCCGAGACATGTGTTAAAAGCAGCACAGTTGGTAACTTTTGCACCGTCACACACACCTACAACAATAGCTTCGGCGTACATATTGTTGAAATAACATCCGTCAACAAGAACGTTTTTATTATATGTTCTTTCAACTGTTGCATGAGTTTCTGCAGGGTTACCTCTTACAATACCCCAGAGCATAAATCCGTTAGCACAATTTTCCACTGTACAGTTTTTAATTGTAAGATCATTAACCGTGTAGTTATAAAGGCCTTCAGGTCCCCAGAGACCGTTTGTCATAACAGCAGCACGTGCATCTGCTGCACCTGTACCGAAGGGGTCTCTTGTATGGAGGTCGAAGTTAGGCATATCGTAGAAATCTACGTTTTCAATAACCATACCGTTTGACTGCTTACCGGCACCTCTTATCCAGATACCACCGCCGTTGGGAGCTGTAATTGCAACATCAGAAACAGTTATATAATCGCAATCGATAAACTCAAAAACCTCATTATGGGCTGCAGTTCTGAAAATAGGTTTATCTTCTGTTTCCTCACCGTAAGAAGAAATTACAATAGGATTTTCTTTAGTGCCTGAAGCTGTAAGCACTACTTCCATTTCATAAACACCGCCACGTCTGAAAAGCACTTTTGTGCCGGGAACAAACTCCCACTCGTGGTTGTTAATTGTTTTCCATGCATTGTTTTCACTTGTGCCTGAATTTGCATCATCACCGTTTATACTGTCAATGTAATAAGTGGGAGCAGGTTCAGCCGCAGAGCTGATAACACAGATGCAGGTAAGAACAACTGCAAGGCACATCAAAACAGAAATTAGTTTTTTCATATATAAGCACCTCGTTTCTATAAATTTATTGTAACAGATTCCTGTTATAAATTGCAACACTTTTATACATTTTTTAATACAAAAAAGCCGAGGGTGTCTTTTGCAGACAGCCCTCGGCTTCCGTTATTAAATTATATAGCAATCCACGTTAGAGGTCCTGCTATTCCGTCAGGAATAAGACCTTTGCTTTTCTGGAAACCGATTACCGCATATTCTGTATTTACACCGAACATACCGTCAACCGTTAACTCTTCTTGATTTTTTCCCTTAAAACCAAGCTTTTTGAGTTTTGTCTGCAAAGCTCTTACTTCATTACCTCTCGAACCCTTTTTAACAGTTGTAAAAAATGAACTTACAGAATAGGTACTGCCATCTGAGTTATAGCGAAAATAAGCTTTACCGTTTCTCGTGTCAAGGTGAAGAAACATCTGATATTTATTATCAAGACCTACTCCTGAAAAACCGATTTTCTCTGCATACTGTGCAGCCTCCATAAGTCTTGAATTATTTCTGATTGTAATATCAACTGCTTTACCGTATAAATGCTGTGAATTTGAAACTCCACCTGCTTTTTTATTATAGTTTTTTGTTCTGTAAGCAGAAGTAATGTTTATTAAACCGAATTTATCACGCATTTTCTGAAGCAATACAACCATTTTCTCATCAATCAGAATTTCATCAGCACCGTCACGGCATCTGAATTCTCTTACCTTAAAATTCTCTGAAACTTTTTCTTTGCCATCTTTTTTCAGCGAATAGGTTTTTACTGCCATCAGATGTTTTCTCCTTCCACCTGTTTCAGCCAGCTTTCTTTTGCTTTTACAAGAACCTTTTCTATTATTTTTTCAAGTTTTTTCTCCGTCAGAAAAGTTCTGATGATAACCGGCATTTTTTCATAAACTTTTTTTACAACAAAATTCAGCTTTAGCTGTCCTGTTTTTCCGCCATAAATTTCTTCAGCATCTGTAACAAGTGAAAAAATATCTGCTTTCAGATATCCTATTTCTTTTACAAAATATGCCCGTAAAACAACAAACAGAACTGATAAAACAAGTAAAATATCGCTCCAATAAAATTGAATTAACTCTATGATTTTCATTTAAATATGCTCCGTTTCTTTAATTTCATCGATTCTTTTGTGTGCCTGCTTGCAACTTTCTTCTACTCTGGTTACACGCTCCGAAATGCTGTCAAGTTTTAAGTTAACAGCTCTGTTCTCTCTTTTCAGATCATCAATACCGGCCTTTATGTAACCTATATCCGATTGCAGCACACCTCTTCCCTCGCCTGCCGATTCGCTGTCTTTTTTCACATTTCTTTTGTGGCTTAAAAGTGAAAAAACAAGAGAGATACCAATGCTTATCACCGTACAGAATATACCTATCTGCCACTGTGTCATATAATCGCTCCGTTGAGAAGGAAGAAGAAAAAGGCGATATACAGGGAAAAAATATTCATAAGATTATATATCATAAACTTCACCTGTAATCTCTCGGAATTCATCCACTGTAAGCCAGCCTTTTACAACTGCATTTGCCACACGCTCAACGCTCCATAGACCGTTTTCAAAATATTTTTTTACTTTTTCAAACTTATTCATTTACGTCCTCCTCGAGTTCAATATCGCACATCATTGCCACATAGTCAATGTCCGATAAAAGTTTTTCAAATTTTGTATAAAGAACAAGGTTCTCTTTTCGTTCATCAATAAGCTGTTCCAGAACTGTTTTCATTTTAAACATAAAATTCACTCCTTAACATATACAACACGCAGGTGCAACGCCGTATGACAGAATTTTAGAAGCTTTTACAGCACCTATACCTCCGTCAGTAAGAACTCTCATATAACCGTTATCACCCGGTGCGGAATCTCTGAGCCACCAGTGACGGGCTACACCATTGTATTTTTTTATTCTTATTGCATCAGCCAGATAATCAGGAGCTGGTAAAATCGAATTTTCTTTGTAAAAAGGATAAGATACACCGCTTTTACCGTAAACTTCTTCCTGGCTCAACAAAAAGAATTTGTCATCTGTTTCAACAGTTTTTCCGTCAGGTAAAACCGTTAATTTTTTAACGGGACTTACCGCATCAAGGAAATCCGTATCAAAGCCACTAAGAAAGCCGGGAATATTCATATAATCAACCGGTGCACTTGAAAGCATTGACACACTTATCCACCAATCTTTTTCAGCTGAATTTATCCATTGTCTGACAATTGATTCTTTATAATTAACTGTACCCATTGAAGAATTTATAACGTAGTTTGTGCCGTTAAGTTTTAATCCTGTCATATCATCTTCTGAAAGAGATGAAAAATCAATTTCAAAACTCAAAACAGGTTGAGTATACTTTCTGTCATACACGTAAACCATACCTTCCGATATTCTTATGCATTTGCTTATCGGAATTTCTTCTGTCACGGTAAACGCATAAAATTCATCAGCCGAAGCGTAGTTTTTCATGCCGATATAGTACTGTCCCGGTTTAAGTACACTTGTGGTAAAATATGTTGCTTCCGGTACAGAAAAAGGGAAATTTATGTAGCACCCGCTCAACTGTAAAGTAAGGGAATGTTTGTGTTCTTCGTTTGCCGGAACATCTACGTCTATACCTATTACTTCCCATTCGATCTCCTCATTGTCTTTATTGCATATAAACTTGTCACCTGTTTTTATGAAATCAGCCGCTTTTCCTGAACGGACAAGATATTTCAGATCTCTCCAACTGCTCAAAGAAGACGCATCAAAAGACCTTGCATTAAGTTCATCAATTGCGTCCCTGACATTCTGAGATTTAAGACCGCTTACAGAATTATTATAAGTAATTTTTTCTGAGGCAACTGTTTCAGGCTTACCCTGGATGCAAGACCAGTGTGTATACGGAAAAATAGCCTCATCTTCAAAAGAAAGCACACTGCTTTTGCCGAGCTTACCGAAATGAACAGGCTTTGAAGTGAATATTTCATTGCTTTCATCTACAGTAACAATATAAAGATTTTCAAACTGTTCTCTGGTTCCTGCAAAATAAACATCCGAAAGGCTGGTGCATTCCATAAAAGGTCCGCTTATCTGGTTAACAGATTTACCCAGATATATTCTCTCAAGACCGGAGCAATTAAATGTTCCGAATCCGGTTTTAATTACGTTGTTACCGATTATAATTTCTTTCAGATTCTCAAAGCCTTCATATGACACCCTCACTTCTGTTACCGGAAGACCTTCATACGTATCGGGAATCACTGCTTTTTCTATAGTTCTGTCGTTCTCACTGATAGCTATATAACCATCACCGTCAGAATTTAAAATGTATTTAATCATTTTATACCTCCATAAAAACCGGCTCATAAACAGTGTGTTCAAGTGTATTGATTGTAATCTGTTTTTCTTTTACTTCTGTTTCATAACCGTTCAATATAATTTTTTCAATAATATTTTCTTCTGCGTTTTCAGGAGCGTGTTCTTTCAGAGAATGTTCATACGCAGAATCATACCGAGTCTTCATTTCGTCAGTAAAAATATTTCTGATTTCATCAAGGTCGGGCAGGTTTTTCAAATCACCATATTCTCCTGAAAAAGCAACAGCTGACATTTCGTATTTATCTGCTTTCATCGAAATATCCTGATGTTCAGTCAGGGCTTTGGCGAGTTTCTCTTTATCTTCATCGGTGAAATCATTTGAAGAAAGTATTTTTCCCACTTCCGCTTTTACCGCCCCTATATTTACCAGTGCAATATTTTTTTGTTCATCCGTCAGAGTCTGAACAGCAGAAAAACTCACTGCCATATCATTCTCAAGTTCACTGAATTTTTTCGGAACTTCAGAACGATCTGCTTTCATCGAAATATCCTGATGCTCCGTAAGTGCCCTGCTCAGTTTCTCTTTTTCCTCATCCGTAAAATCATTTGAAGACAAACCCTTTCCTTCTTCTCTTTTAACTGCTTCAATGTTATTGAGAGCAGTGTCTTTCTGTTTATCGGTCAGTTTCTGGGAAACATACGCTACAGCCACATCATTGGTAAGCTCACTGAGTTTTTTCGGCAATTCGGAACGATCCGCTTTCATCGAAATATCTGTTACATAATTCTGTTTTTCAATCCAGTCCTGCGTAGCATATCCTGCAAGGCTCTGGTGGTGGGTAATATATGTTCTGTCAAGCTTTGCAGGTGTAACAACTCCATCTGCAATTTTTGTTGTAGTAATTGAATTGGGACGGATTTTATTCTCTCCTACACTATAGTTAGCAATTTTCACATTAGTTATCGCACCATCTGCGATTTTGGGTGAAGTAACACTTTTATCTGAGATTTTCTCCGTAGTTACAGCTTCGGATGAGATTTTTTCCGTAGTCACAGCAGAATCAGCAAGTTTTGGTGTTGTAACTGCATTTTCTTTAATGGTGTCTGATATTACTGCATTATTGGCAATTTTGATGCTTGTAACACTATAATCCTGCAGATGTGATGTGCTGATTGTCAAAACCTGAATTTTATTCCCTGTGACGGAAAATTTCTTGAGATTTGCACCGTCAAGAACATAATCACTCATTGTATCGTTTACAATATTCTGCACATTTTCAGCAAATTTCACATCAGGCCTTACCGTCTCAACCATAACTCCTTCACCGGTAAGCGATTCACCGAATTCAAGAGTAAAAATGCCCGATTTTATGATTGATTTGACATTCCCCTGAGAGTCTGTTTCATATCCGTCAACCTGTACCATAACATTAGGTGATACAGCAATGTAATCATAAATCGGACAATAAATATATCCGTTTGAATAATAGATTCCATCAGTATCGGATGAGTTCACATAAATATTCTCCGTTATAATTTTACGTGAAAGAGAGTAGGGTTCAAAACTTAAAGTGAAATATTTTATAGCCGAAGTCATAAACGCAGAATTAAGTTTAATCTTTAATCTTTTTGCACAATATTCTTCCACTCTTCCGCAGTCGCCGTCAAAGCTGAACGTACCCGAAGCATTCATTGTGATTAATATATCTGTCATTCTGTTTCCTTTCTGCCTCAGGAATAATAATTAATAAGCTGCCTTGCATTATCTGTCATTTCACACCGCTGGTCATAAAAAACGCGCAGAAGCTTTCGGGTAATGAAAATTTCATCACAGTTATGGTCTTTCATTGCTTTCTTAAGCCTTTTGCGGTAAATATCAATTTTTTCATTAACAGCGTCAATTTCCCTGAGATATTCTTCTCCGAGTTCTTTCAAAGTTTTGTTCAAGATAAGTCCCCCTTTAAAATATAGTCAGTTGTAACGCCGAAAAAACCTGACAAAGACGTTATTTCATCTGCTGCAAGCTGATTTTCACCGCGGAAAATACTGTCAAACCGTTTGCGGCTGATTCCTGTACATCGACAAAGAATTGCCAAGGTAATATTTTCTCTTTCCATAAGTCTGGAAATTCTCATTGAAATCACGGGCATTGAAGTCTGTTTCTTTGATGTGATTGCATTTTCTCTCATCATCTCAAGAGGCATCATTCTATCGTTTCTGCATGAGTTCTGATAAAAAACAACATATCTCAGATTTTCTTCCATTTTCTTTAATGCTTTTTCATAATGCTTGTAAGCATTCGATGTACATATGCCCATTTCTTTTGCAACATCAGCAATTTTTACCCCATCAAAAAACACGCGTCTGAAAACTGTTTTTCTTATTTCGTCAAGTTCATTTTCCATAACGAAAAGTATAAGTTTCTGCATATCGCGTTTTCGCTTTCTCTCAAGATACTCCCGCGGTGCCTCAATATTTTTGTCGTAAAGACAATTAAATTCCTTTTCTGCCGAAAGCACCTCCTCTGATAAAAACTGCATTGAATAACGAGCCTTTTTTGTCAAATTTTATTTCTCCTTTCCCATTTTGCAACCGAACAAATGTTCGTTTACGTTCTTTAGTGTAGAGGAGAATTTTAGTTTTTTCAACGAAAAAGAGGGGTAAAGGGTAACTTTTGGGACTTTCATCATATACTCTATTGACAAATTTCCCGATAAATATTGACAAATTTTTAAAAAACAGTATTATAAAACTGTACAGATAAAAATGTATTGAAAAAACTTTCAGGATAGGGGGATTTATTTGGACAGTAATTCGGCTTTAATTGATCTGCTTAAAAACAACTCAATTGATTTCTCGGAAGACGAAATTGAGAAAATTTTGCAGAATGAAAATGAAAAAGCAGAAAATGAAAAAGATAATGAATTGATAGAATGTTGCGTTAAAGCACTTGAATTAAAAAAGTCATCCGCACAACAATCAACAAAAAAACCTCCTTATCTTAAATTTATTCTGTTCGCTGTTGCGGCGGCATTACTCATCCTGGTAAACTTTGTTCTTTTTTCAAAGATGGGAAGTGCAAGTTCTGATGTTTCAGCACCGTCATCTGAAAATAACACAACTATAGCGGTAAAATCCACTGATAATGTTAAGGAAACCACCACTGTTATTTCCTCCGATAAAACAACCTCTCGCCCTGACACATTTATAAATTTCTTTCCCCCTGCAGACGGCGCTGTTTTTTATCATAATGGCAAACCTCAGGAAATAACAAAAGAAATGATGAACAACGATATTCTTAAAGTTATTAATGACGTAACAAAAACAAAGAAGTTCGTAACTCTTAAGTTAGGTGTAACAGAACAGTTTATTGAGAAAATCAAAGCAAAAAATTTATGCCTTGAAATTTCTTTTAAAGGCTCACATCTTATAAATAATCTTAACGGAATAAACGAACAGACTTTTAATTTTGAAAAGGTTCTTATAGTTTTGAACGGTGAATTTGAAAACTATATCTTTTTTATGAAAGGCGGCATATATCAGCACGGACCGATACAACCGTTGGATTCAACACTCAGTGAAGACATACTTGCATGTATTTTTGATTAAAAAAGAAAAAGCTGAAGTCATTTTTACGTGACTTCAGCTTTTATTATTTGGTTATCATTTTTTACTATGGCAAAAATCCTTGTTTGCACAACCTCCGCAACCTCCGCAGGCACAGGAACTTTTGCCGTTTTTCTTATTTATTACACCTTTTATTACGATTGCCGCAAAAATAATCACAACAATCGCAAGCACAACATATGTCTGCCAGGTCATAATTTTTCTCCTTATTTTTTTAAAGATTTTGTTTCGTATTTATTTTTTCGTACCAGAAGATAAACAGCCATTGCAAGAACTATAATTGCTGCTGCTGTGCCGAAAGTGAACGCACCTGTTGAAATAAATGTTCCGAATTGATAAATAATGAGTGAAGTTGCATAGGCAAACACCGTCATATAAGATATTGCAGCAAGTGTCCATTTTGCATTGTTCATTTCTCTTTTTATTGCACCCATAGCGGCAAAGCAGGGAGCACAAAGAAGATTGAATATCATAAATGAATAACCTGATAATTTGTTACCTCCGAAGAATTCGATACCCATTGAAACATAATCTGCTTCACCCATTGATGAGAGTGAACCGAAAACGCCTACAACTTCTTCTTTTGCAACAAGGCCGAGAATTGTTGCAACTGTTGCCTGCCATGTTCCGAAGCCTAAAGGCTTGAAAATCACTGCAATTGCACTGCCGATAGTGTTGAGAATTGAGTTTTCGTTGCCTGTGATAAAGTGGAATCCGCCTTCAAACGAAAGGTTGTTAAGAGTCCAGATAATAATACTTGCAGCCAGAATAACTGTACCTGCACGTTTGATGAAAGACCAACCACGTTCCCATGTTGTTCTTAATACGTTTGATGCCACAGGCATATGATAAGACGGAAGCTCCATAACAAAGGGAGAAGCGTCTCCTGCAAAGGCCTTTGTCTTTTTCAGAATAAGACCTGAAATGATTACCGCTGCAACACCTGCAAAATATGCTGAAGTTGCTATAAGAGGATTTCCGTTGAATAACGCACCTGCAATCATACCTACAATAGGCATTTTGGCACCGCAAGGGATAAATGCAGTTGTCATAATCGTCATTTTTCTGTCGCGGTCCTGCTCTATTGTACGGGAAGCCATAATTCCGGGAACGCTGCAACCTGAGCCTACAAGCATTGGTATGAAGCTTTTACCCGATAAACCGAATTTTCTGAAAATACGGTCCATAATAAATGCAACACGTGACATATAACCGCAGTCTTCAAGGAATGAAAGCAGAAGGAAAAGAACGAACATCTGCGGAACGAAACCGAGAACAGCACCTACGCCGCCTACAATACCATCCTGAATAAGGCTGTAAAGCCATTCTGCCACAACGGGGGTTCCATCAACAGAAAGAAGGAATTTATCGAAAAGTTCGGGTACGCTGAGCCAGTTTGCCATAAACTGAGGAAGGTCACCTGATGCTACCAGGTCTTTGAATGAACCGAATAAACCGTCGTTCATAAAACCAACAGTCCAGTCGCCTATAGTGCCGATTGAAAGTGTGTACACAATAAGCATTATGATAACAAAGATAGGCAGAGCAAGAACTCTGTTTGTAAGGATGTTATCAATTTTATCAGAAGTTGTAAGTTTTCCTGCATTCTTTTTCTTATAGCATCCGTCAAGCATTCTGCCTACATACACATAACGGTCATTTGTTATAATGCTTTCTGCATCATCATCGTATTCTTTTTCAACGTGGCAGATATCTTTTTCAATATGAGTGAGAATATCTTTATCAATATTCAACTGCTCAATAACTTTTTTGTCACGTTCAAAAATTTTAATAGAATACCATCTCTGCTGGAATTCAGGTAAATTATGTACTGTAGCTTCTTCAATGTGAGCAAGTGCGTGTTCAACTTCACCTGAGAAAATGTGTGAATGAACAGGCTTGTGATTTTTTGCTGCTTCAATAGCCGCCTCTGCAGCTTCCTGTGCACCTTCGCCCTTGAGCGCAGAAATTTCCACAATTTTGCAACCGAGTTTAAGACCAAGTTTTTCAATATCAATCTTATCACCGTTTTTTCTTACAATATCCATCATATTGATAGCAATAACAACGGGAATACCGATTTCCATAAGCTGTGTTGTAAGATAAAGGTTTCTCTCAATATTTGTACCGTCAACGATGTTTAAAATTGCATCGGGTCTTTCGTTTATAAGGTATTCTCTTGCTACAACTTCTTCAAGTGTATATGGTGATAATGAGTAAATACCCGGCAGGTCAGTTATAATAACATCCTCGTGCTTTTTCAGTTTACCCTCTTTATGCTCAACAGTAACTCCCGGCCAGTTTCCTACATACTGGTTAGAGCCTGTAAGCAGGTTAAAAAGAGTAGTTTTACCGCAGTTGGGGTTACCGGCAAGTGCGATTTTCAAATCCATCCGAATATCTTCCTTTCATATGAGTTAGTTTCCGCTAACTCGTACAGTAAAAAAACAACAAAGCAATGCCTGTTGATTTATTCTGTTTCAATCATTTCTGCATCAGCCTTGCGCAGAGATAATTCATATCCGCGCACCATAACTTCAATAGGGTCACCTAAAGGAGCTGCTTTTCTTACATAAATTTCAACACCCTTTGTAATACCCATATCCATAATACGTCTTTTAATTGCCCCTTCTCCGTGAAGTTTTACAACTCTCACAGTTGAGCCTATTTTTGCTTCTTTTAAAGTTTTCATATTAAATCAACTCTCCTCGAGTTAGTTTAAACTAACTACGTATATAATAATAAAAACAAGAGAAAAAGTCAATGTTTTTTCCGTTGTTTTTTTATTTTCGTCATTTTGCAAATGTATTAACCGCAAAAAAATGATGTATTTTGGAAACTTTTACAAAATATTTACTATTGATTATATAATAAAAACCTTGCAAGGATTCAGACTCCCTGCAAGGTTTACCGTTTGTTATTCTTTATTTTTCAACACCATAATGTGCCACTAATCTGTCATATTCCTCATCGCTTATCTGTACGATTGAGCCGTGACGGGGGCTTAAATGGTCCATTTTGTAGCTTCCGGGGTTTACAGCCTTGAATGTTTTGAAATCTCTTGTCATCTGTGCGAAGAAATGGCCTGTGCCGTATTCGTCCATAAGCATTATCCAGGCATCTGTGCCTGTGATATTGAACATTGTGCTGCCCTCAACGCCGTGCTTTGAAAGAGAACACACAACAGGCTCTGTATCATAAGGACCCGTCAGATTTTTTGATTTGACATAGGCAATAGTCTGGTCTTCATCGTGTTTGAAATAAAGGTAATAGAATCCGTCATTTTCATTATAGATAATATCACCATCTATGCACTGTATACCTTTTCTTCCGTAAAGAGGCTTGGGCTCTGTTTCAAACTTTTTAAAATCCTTTGTATATGCATAATAGTGCCCTGCGATATCATTTTCCACAGTTGAATGTGCCCAGTATACCATATACATTTCTTTGTCAGCGTCCCAGATTGCCTGAGGTGCCCATGCTCTTGTAGTGTTTGCAAATTCGCCGCCTAAATCTCTGATGTCAATGATTGTTTCATCAGTCCAGTTAACAAGGTCTTCTGATTTCCAGGTTACCAGAGCGTGGTTGGAAGTCCATCCCTCAAGGGCGTTCATATCTGTGCCGATGATGTAATAGCAACTATCCTGCCCTTTGAAAATATAAGGGTCTCGGACACATTTTTTACCTTTTTCCTGAATAATAACAGGCTCGTTATTATTCAGTGCCTGGAAATTATATCCGTCTTTGCTTACTGCAAGATGAATTCTCTGTTGCTCTGTTTCGTTTCCCACAAAGTAGCAGAAAAGGTATGCACCCTCACGACTGACAGCCGGGAATGCATAATCATTGAAAACGCAGCCTATGATATTGGGAATCAACATAATCACCGCCATCAGATAACGTAAAAATAACATAAATTAGTCCTCGTCTGTTTCCCAGTTATGATAAACGTTCTGAACGTCGTCATTATCATCAAACATATCAAGCATTTTTGTCATATTCTTGATATCGTCTTTATTTTTAAGTTTTGTGTATGTTGAAGGAACATATTCAACTTCAGCAGAAACATAACTGTAGCCTTTTGCTTCAAGGTCGTCACGTACTGCACCCATATCGTTGGGTTCTGTACGGATATCGAAAATATCGCCGTCTGCAATAAAGTCTACTGCACCTGCTTCAAGTGCATCTTCCATAAGTTTTTCTTCATCGATGCCTTCAGCCTCAATGATAATAACACCCTGACGGCTGAACATAAATGAAACGCAGCCTGACTGACCCATATTTCCGCCGTATTTGTCAAAATAATGACGGATGTCACCTGCTGTACGGTTTCTGTTATCTGTAAGAGTTTCAACGATAACAGCAATACCTGAGGGGCCATAGCCTTCATATACGATTTCTTCAAAATTATCTCCGCCGGCTTCGCCTGCAGCTTTTTTGATAATTCTTTCGATATTATCATTAGGCACGTTGTTTGCTTTAGCCTTTGCGATAACGTCTTTAAGTTTTGTGTTTACTGAGGGGTCGGGTCCGCCGTTTTTAACAGCAACACCGATTTCACGGCCGATTTTTGTGAAAATTTTTGCTCTCGCACCGTCTGTTTTTTCCTTTTTACGTTTGATTGTACTCCATTTTGAATGTCCTGACATAGATACCATCCTTAAAATAAAATAATTTAAAAATCAACTGAAATATTATAACACAATATCACAAATTTGACAAGGTGTTTATTCATACTTTGCTCTTTCTCCACCGATAAATTTCGGTCTTGTTCTTGCTGCAACAATAGGTGCCTCACCGATTTTTGAGAGAGATAATCTTACAGGCACAGCAACACTCCTGAGATGCATACCGATTAAAGTAAGACCAATATCAAGTCCTGCATGAGCTTTTATATTTTCAAGTGCAACGGGATTTTCAAAATTTTTATAAGCAGTTGTTGCAAATGAGCCGCCTGCTTTGGGCTGAGGAACAACTGACACAACTTCATAGCCGTATTTTTCCGCTGCTTCATTTTCAATAATAATCGCTCTGTTGAGATGCTCACAGCACTGACAGGCAAGGTAAATACCCTTTTCTTTCAATACAGGATAAATACCTTCAAATGCAGCCTCTGCCATCTGTAAAGATGAATCGTGGCCTATAACTCCGCCTGCAATTTCACTTGAAGAACAGCCTACAACAAAAATATCACCTTTTTTAAGGTTAGCAACCGAAAGTAATTCTTCTGTTGCCTGTCTTGCCTGATTTCTGATATTTTCCAACATATTTATCACTTCCTATAATTATATTTTAACTCAACGTACAAAAAATTACAATATCAACATTGCAAAATAAAATCAATAGGTATATAATATATAGGTAAAAAATAGACAAAAGGAGTTTTAAAATTATGAGTAGCGGTTGTTCAGGAAATTGTTCATCCTGTTCTTCAAATTGTGAAAAGAAAGATTTGCATATCCCTGCAAATCCCATGAGCAATGTAAAAAAAGTAATCGGCGTTGTAAGCGGTAAAGGCGGTGTAGGTAAAAGCCTTGTAACATCTCTTTGTGCAGTTACAATGAAAACAAAAGGCTTCAACACTGCAGTTCTTGATGCTGACATCACAGGTCCCTCAATTCCCAAAGCATTCGGCATCAAAGGTATGGCTGAAGGCACAGACCAGGGCCTTTTCCCAAGAGAAAGCAAACTCGGAATTAAAGTTATGAGTGTAAATCTTCTTCTTGATGACGAAGAAAAGCCCGTTATCTGGAGAGGTCCCGTTATTTCAGGTATGGTCCAGCAGTTCTGGCAGGAAGTTATCTGGGGTGATGTTGATTATATGTTCGTTGATATGCCTCCCGGAACAGGCGATGTTTCACTTACTGTTTTCCAGTCACTTCCCGTTGACGGCATCATCATCGTAACTACTCCTCAGGACCTTGTTACAATGATTGTTAAAAAGGCTTACAATATGGCAAAGATGATGAATATCCCCATCATCGGTGTTATTGAAAATATGAGTTACCTTGAGTGCTCCGATTGCGGCAAGAAAATCAACGTATTCGGCGAAAGCAAGGCTGATGAAATTGCGAAACAGTTAGGTGTTCCCGTGCTTGCAAAGCTTCCCATCAACCCTGCAACTGCATCTCTTGTTGACAAAGGTGCTGTTGAACTTGCTGACAACGACGCTCTCGCAGGTGTTGCAGAAGCACTTGAAAAAATATGAAAAAAGAAGATTTCAACGAAAACAAGGACATAGAAGAGAAAATCCCTCTGAACAAGAAAACCTTAAAGTTTGTCCTTGCGATAATCACGTTCACAGTGTTGCTTAACTGGACAATTAACCATGCAACGGCTTTTTCAGATGTTATAAAATCTGTTGCAGGGTTGCTTTCTCCGTTCTTTATAGGAGCATGTATTGCTTTTATCATAAACACTATTCTCCGCCCCATTGAAAAACTCTGGGACAGAGTTCCGAAAAAGAAAAGAACAAAGCTTTTCGATAAAGCAAAACGTCCTGTTTGCCTTACGTTCAGCACACTAC
>JAZQWT010000041.1:0-20117 GCA_045632485.1 Acutalibacteraceae bacterium | reverse complement strand
TTTGTTTCAGAAGAAAGTGCACGTATTGACGGCAACTGTTCATCTGTTTTAAGTATGCCGAGCTGGATAAGCGTCATTATCTGGTTTTTAATCTGCTCATAAACAGGCAAACGGCTTTTGTAGTCAATACTTATCAATTTTTTCGCCTCCTATCGCTACTGTGATAACTGTGATAGTATTGCTATCACAGTTATATTATACATCGTAAGAAAAATATGTCAATACTTTTTTGAAAAATTAATATAAATATTACGAGGTGGTTATTTGAAGAAGTTAATCAGAGTATTTTTATGTGTATCGGTTGAGTTTTTTATAATGGTTGTTTTACAGGAGCTTACATATGTTGATTTCAGCAATTTTATAGGCTGAACATAAAAAATAACCCCCGTATTTCTACGAGGGTTTAAAATTAAATTTTCGGTGCGATGTCAAAGCTGAATGAAAGTTCATCATCGCATATTACACGATATTTTTCGTAAGTATAGGGTCCGCAAGAGCCTGAACCTGTACCTGAAAGGAATCCGTCAAGGTTAAGGTGAGATGTTTCGCTTCTTACAATTTCTTCCTGGTGAGTTGCATCTTCAAGAGCCTGAACTGTATAGTCGTGGATATTGAAGCTGAAGTTGCCCTGACAGTTAGCGAAGATAAGACCTGCATTATCGTTGTCAGTAACTTCAAGGAATCTCACTTCTGTATGACATCCGTTTTCCTGGGGGAAGATGTAAGGCTCATGAGTATCTTCAACCTTTGCTTCGTAAATACCCAGAGTTGCCTGTGCCTTGAAGTCAGAAAGGTTTTCTCTTTCGCCAAGACCGAAGTATCTGATATTTTCCATAGCCTTTGGCATTTCAAAGCTTAAGCCGAAACGTGTAAGTTCAGATTCAATGTCTGCATTGACTTTCTTAAGTGTAGCAGAAACATTGATTTTGCCTGACGGGAAAACTGTGTAAACAACAGATGAAGTAAAGAGCTTTGTATCTTCTGTTGCGATATCATAGTTTACTGTAATAACTGCTTTGTTACAGATTTTTTCAATAATAACAGAAGCTGTTCGTGCCTGGGCTTTTGAAAGAATACCTTTTGTCCAGTATTCTTCTTTTTTCCATTTTTCGTTGTCGTGATATGCACGTTTAATGTTGGGAAGGAAGCCTTTTACACCGCGTGCAGGTGACTGATTGATAAACTCTTTACCGTTTGCAATAAGACTTGTCATTTCACCTGTAGCTTTTGAAAAAGCAACTTTGCCTGTTTCTGTTGCAATTTCAATAGTTTCGTAGTTGTCTTCGATTTCAATTTCCTTCTTTGAGCAGGGAACAAGCTTCAATTCTTTATATGTTTCATAAAGAGCGCACTGCTGTTTTGAAATCTGTTCACCGTCTTTTGTGCAGATGAAATTAATGTGATATTCTTCAGTTTTAATGAATTTTGTCTTAATGGGAAGAATAACTCTCTTTTCTGTATTGGGAGCAATGTCAACGATTAAATCATCACTTTCAACAACTGTGCCGTTTTCAAGAACTTCCCATCTGAATTTGTATTCACTTGCGTTTGTGAAGTAGTTTGTGTTCTTAAAGAAGAATTCGTTTGCATCGTAGTGACGTACACGTACAGGTCTGTAAGCTTCTTTCATTTCCCATGCACCTGTGTGAGGGGTTCTGTCGGGATAAATAAGTCCGTCTACACAGAAGTTTGAGTCGTGGATTCTTTCGCCGTGGTCACCGCCGTAAGTATATTTGAAGTTTTTATTGTATGTTGATGCTGCGTGGTCACACCATTCCCAGATACAACCGCCCATATATTTGTCGCTTGAGTAGAAAGCATCCCAGTATTCTTCAAGTGAGCCGGGGCCGACACCCATTGCATGAGCATATTCACAAAGGAAATAAGGCTTGTCTTCGTTGATGATATGTTTCTTAACATATTTGGGAGTAAGTTTTTCGCCGTAGAAAGAGGGGATATCTTCATACATGTTTGAGCCGATATCATAAGCCTTTCTGTCAGTTGCGTTACAGCTTTCGTAATGAATAGGAATTTCGGGGCTGATTGCTTTTGCAACGCCGAATGCAGCATCGTGGCAAATGCCGTTACCTGCTTCATTGCCCAAAGACCACATTGCAATACAGGGGTTATTTCTGTCACGCATTACAAGTCTCTTGACCCTATCGCAGAATCTGGGAAGCCACTGAGGGTCATCAGCAATTACGTTGATGTGACCGAGGAAATCGTGAGAGCCGTGAGCTTCAATATCAGCCTCGTCACAAACATAAAGACCGAAAACTGAACAAGCAATAATGAAGAAGGGATCAGGGGGATAGTGAGATGTTCTTACAGTGTTGACATTAAGACTCTTCATAAGCTTGATATCCTTGAGAATATCGTCAAAGCTCATTACATAGCCCTTATCAGGAGTAGAATCGTGGTGGTTTACACCCTTCATTTTGATAGGCTGTGAGTTGAATTTATAAACATCTTTTTCGATTTCGATTGTTTTGAAGCCGATAAGAGTTCTGATAAACTGCAAAGCCTTTCCGTCTTTTGAAAGAGTTGCAACTGCAGTGTAAAGCTTGGGCTTTTCAGCATTCCATTCTGTTACATCAAGAGAAGGGAAGAAAGCATAATATGTATTTTCGTTTTCACCGATTATAGCTTCGTCACTTGTTTCAAGTGAAGCGGTTGCTTTCAGTTCATCACCGTCAAAGATTTCAAGCTTAAGGTCATTGCTGTCAGCATTCTCAATCTGTGTCATAACAGTAAGTGAATACTTGTTTTCGCCTATCTTTTTGGGAGTATAGCAGATGTCAAAAATGTAGTTTTCTTCGTTTTCTGTAAGAAGAACATCTCTGAAAATGCCGTTTTCACGGAACATATCCTGACATTCAAGGTATGTAGCGTTAGACCACTTGTAAACAACGGCAACAAGTTCGTTTTCACCTTTTTCAATAAAGGGAGTAATATCGAATTCAGCAGAGTTATGTGCGCCCTCACTGTATCCGACATATTTGCCGTTGATATATAAATCAAGGCTTGAAATAACACCGAGGAAAGTCAGAATATATTTTTTATCTGCATTCTCAATGTTGAATTTCTTGCGATAAACACCGCATGAAGCATCCGGAACAGAAGGATAAATTGATTTATCGACATTGTTGAAAGGAAAACGTGTGTTAAGGTAGCAGGGAGGTTCATATCCGTTTCTCTGCCATGTTGAGGGAACAGTAACCTTGTCAAACTCTGCTTTGTCTGTATCAAAACTTTCTTCAAGGTCAGCACAGTCAGCATAATATCTGAAGTCCCATTCACCGCTTAAAACAGTAACAGCATCACTTGAATATCTTTCAGTGATGAAATCGGTTGAAAGAAGCTTATCCTTTGTTTTAAAAGGAATGAAATATGCTCTTGCAGGGAGTTTACCCAGTTCAACAACTGAAAAATCCTTGTAATTCTTTTTGTTCATTGAATATATCATTTTTGAACCTCCGTTCATTATTTATCTTTTTTTATTTTCTTAATAATAGTACCGATAGCCGCAACCGCAGCAGTAGCAGCTGCAACACCCGCACCGATTTGCTTTGCAGTTTTCTTCTGCTCAACAGTCAGTACCTTATCGGGAGTTATAATACTTTTGCTTCTGAGACCGAAATCAGTGAAATAATAGTTATGAGTTTTAAATTCAGGTAATTTATTTTCTTCAATAGTAATAAGTTTAACACCTGTTTTAATTCCGTCACTGTATCCGTTGAATCCGGTACCTTTGCATTGTGCAAGTAAAATCCCTTCAAGTTCGCCCTCGAAATCATTTGTATGGTCGTGGCCGAAGAAAGCACCTTTAACTCCGTGAGTTTTCCAACTGTCAAATTGTCCGTTGTTGAAATCAGGTGGGCAGGGTGCTTCAAGAAGAGAGCCTTTCACACCGTCTCTGAGCACATAATGTTTACTGCTGAACATAGAATGTCCTTTTATTGCATCCTTAATTGCATCCATACCTTCAACAAGATGAACTTCTTTGAGAAGATTATAAATTTCAGTAACAGGCATATGCTGGAAAACAAGAGCGGGCACATATTCTCCGCCATTTTTTTCGCGAAATGAGTCAGCCACTTTTTCGAACCATTCAATCTGGTCGTCTTTGACCCAATCATAAGCAGAAATATCCTGATTTTCACTTCTTGACGCGCCTGAATCAATAAAGAAAAGTAAGCACTTGGTTTTATTTCCTTTGCCTTTCAATGCTATGTAATAATTGCCGCAACCGCTGACATTTTTGTCATCGTTTCTCATAAGACAATTATCGTACTGTGCGTACATGTTGAAAACCTTGTTGATATCAAATGAGCTTTCATCGTGTTCATGGTTACCCATAACAACTGCAAAGGGGATATCTCTTTCACGCACAACACGTGTAATATCATCAATAGTTTTTCTCACGTCTTCCTCTACTCCGAAAGCATTATCACCGTCGTATACAACAAGATCAGGTGATAGTGCTTTGACAGATGTTTCTACAAGAAGTAAAGCATCGTGAGTTTTCTTTTCTGTTTCTTTGTTACCGTTTGCCTGTTTTTCGTGCAAATCAGTAATTACAAGAATTTTGAATTTGCCGTTCTCACTGAATCTGAGTGTACGCTTTTTCATTCAAAATCACTTGTCCTTTCTTTTTTTATCAATAATTTTTTTAGTAGTAACACCTGCTGCGATAACACCGCCTGCAACGAGTGCGGCATTTCTTGCAATTGTAAGATTAACGCTTACTCTGTCAGACATCCATGATGTAACAGGACCGAGAGAAGTCGGAGAAAGACCTAATTCTTTGAAGCGAATCATTTTTGATTCGAAAACATAAGGCTCGTTTTCGTTAAGTGTCAGGAGTCTTACGCCACTACGACAACCATCAGTATATGCAAAGAAACCTGAAAGCTTATTCTGAGCCATATAAATACCGTCAACATAGCCTTCAAAGTCATTCATATGGTCGTGACCGAAAAATGCACCTACAATATCGCCCGTCTTCTTCCAACTGTTAAACTGACCGTTGTTAATGCAGGGAGTACAGGGACCTTCGCCCATATAACCTTTGATACCCTCTCTGAGAACATAGTATTTGTCGCTGCGGATACCATGACCTTTAACAGCAACAGGTAATTCCCACGGCTTTGCAACTCTTAAGAATTTGTAAACTTCAGGTACGGGAATGTGTTGGAAAAGCATTGATTTGAGGGGCTTGTCTCCGTTTGCTTTCCTGAATTCGGCAGCAGTTTTTTCATACCATTCAATCTGGTTATCATGTACACAGTCATATTTTGATATTGACCTGTCAGGATAAAGGTTGTTTGAATCAATAAACCAGAGATTCTGTTTAGGAGTATCATCTTCTGAAGATAAAATGTTTACGTAATAGTTTATGCTCTTTTCAATTTCAGGAGTTGCGTTAAAAGCAACGCAGTTTTCATATTCCTGAAAAACACTGAGCATTTCAGCAACAGAAACCTCGCTTTCACGGTCGTGGTCATGGTTGCCGTTAACATACGCAAGGGGAATGTTTCTCTCTCTGATAGGCCTTGTATAGTGAAGAAAGCATTTGCGGTATTCTTCAACTGTTTTTGCACTTATGATATCTCCCATAAGCACAACAAGGTCAGGCTTTGTTTCGTCGAGTGCCGCCTTGAGTAAAGCCTGTGTATCAAAATCTCTTCTCACAAGAAGAGGTGTATCAAGCTTTGATTTTACATGAGGGTCACCGCAAATCATAATTCTGAATCTGCCGTCTTTTGAAAATCTTAAGGGTGCTGCCATAAGCTATACCTCACTTAGTCGAGTTTTGTTTTAAGGATATTGATAATCATTTTTGCAGCCTTGTAAATATCACCGCAGCCCAGTGTGATAACAAGGTCACCGCTTTCGGCATTTGCAGAAACGTAATCAGCAATTTCTTCAAAAGTGTTGAACCATACACTGTCAGGAATCTGTTCTGCAAGCTGTGAAGAGTAAATTCCGTAAGTGTTGATTTCGCGTGAACCCATAATCTCACTGAGTACACATTTATCCGGAATTTTAAGAACTTTTACAAAGTCGTCAAAATGGTTTTTAGTTCTTGAATAAGTGAAAGGCTGGAAAACTGCCCATACCTTCCTGTATCCCATTTTCATAGCAGAATCGAGTGTAACTTCAAGTTCTGTGGGATGATGAGCATAGTCATCTGCAATGGTAATGCCTGCATATTTACCGAGAATTTCAAAACGTCTGCCGGCACCGCGGAATGATTCGATACCAAAAATACATTCATCGATTGTCACACCGCTGTGGATTGCAGTAACGATTGCGGAAAGTGCATTGATAACGTTGTGTTTACCGGGAATTGAAAGCTTTACGTGGCCGATTTTCTGACCTTTTTCGCAAACATCAAATCCATAAAAAGCAGAGCCCTCAGCAGTTACGTTGTCAGCATAATAATCATTTGTATCTTTAAAGCCGAAAGAAATCATTTCTTTTCCGACAATGTTTTCGATTGCTTTTAAAGTGTTTTCGTCATCGCCGTTATAAATAATCGCTTTTGTAGCTTTAAGAGAAAATTTATTGAATGATTTTATTATGTTTTCAAGAGAACCGAAGTAATCAAGATGGTCTTCATCAACATTAAGGATTACTGCAGTATCAGGGTAGAGGTCAAGAAAAGTATCTTTGAATTCACAAGCCTCACAAACCATATGTTCGCTGTTGCCTGCAAGACCATAACTGTTGGTAAGGGGTAATTTACCGCCGATAACGGCAGACGGGTCTTTTTTTGATGCAACAAGAATCTGAGTCAGCATTGATGTAACAGTTGTTTTACCGTGAGTACCGCATACGCACATACAGTTGTCGTACATATGAGTAATTGCGCCGAGAAGCTCTGAACGTTTGAAAGTGGGGATATCAGAATTTTTGGCAGCAATCAATTCGGGGTTATCTTCCATAATTGCTGCAGAATAAACAATCATTTCAGCCCCTTCTATGTTTTCGGCTTTCTGGCCCATAATAACTTTTATTCCTAATTTTCTGATGCGTTCAAGAATATCGCTTTCGTTGTTGTCAGAGCCTGAAAGAATATATCCCTGTTTGTTGAGAATTTCGGCAAGGGGACACATACCTGAACCGCCGATTCCGATGAAATGAATTCTTTTAACTTCTTTTAAAAGTACTTCAATGTCCGGCATAAAAACACACCTTTCATAATAATTACTATATTTTATTTATTATATTACATTTAAAGTGAAAAATAAACACTTTTGTGCAAATTTTATGGTAAAAATTGAAAAAGATTTGGTCACAGGCATAGTATACAGGACATATTATAACAGTAGAGTGGTGAATTAAATGAAACTTTTGATAATACAAGCAGATAACCGGCAAATATATATGACTCAGTTTTTAAGGGCAAATCACTATGAGTGCACTGTGTTCAGTCCCAATTTATTTTCGGGTGATGAGGAGCGACAGTTTGATGCGGCAATTTTTGCACTGCCCACAGTGAAGAATGGGAGAATAAATTGTGAATATGAAGTGGGACTCGATATGATACTTCCGCTGATAAAAAAGAACGGCAGTGTTTTTTGTGCAATGGCTGATGAAACATTTAAAAATGCAATAGAAGAATCAGAGCTTAATTTTTATGATTTTTATAAACGTGAAGAGTTAATTGTTTTAAATGCATCGGCAACAGCTCAGGCGGTTCTGGAATTAGTGCTTATAAACAGTAATGTGATGTTGCGTGAATTAAAAATACTTGTAACTGGATACGGAAAAACAGGAGAGGCTATAGCTGAAATTTTAAAGGTGAATAATGCGCGTGTTACAGTAGCTGCCAGAAAATCAAAAGACAGAGCAAAAGCAGAAACGAAAAACATAAACGCTATAGATTTCAGTGAAATAAAAAATACAGCTGATAAGTTTGATATAGTGATAAATACAGTGCCGGAAAGAGTTCTGGGCTGGAATTTATTAATGAAATTTGATGACAGATGCATATTTTTTGAAGTTGCATCCAGACCTTTCGGAATAGATATAGAAGCAACGGAAAAACAGAATAAAAATCTGATAATAGCATCGTCGCTACCGGGTAAATACGTTGCTTGTTCTGCGGGAAAGTTCATTGCACAAACAATCATAAATATGATAAAGGAGGAAAGCTCAGATGACTGAAATTAAAGTCGGTTTTGCTTTGTGTGGTTCTTTTTGCACTTTTTCAAAAGTAATACCTGAAATGAAGAACCTTACAGATAGAGGGATAAAGGTTTATCCCATAATGAGTGAAATTGCATATTCAACGGATACACGTTTCGGCAAATGTGAAGAAATTCGCGATAGAATAGAAAAAATATGTTCGAAAAAAATTATTTCAACAATAAAAGAAGCAGAGCCTGTGGGACCGAAGAAAATGTTTGATGTTTTAATTATCGCACCTTGTACGGGAAATACTCTGGCGAAGTTATCAAACGGTATTGCAGATACATCTGTAACGCTTGCGGCAAAGGCACATCTTCGTAATATGAAACCCGTAGTTGTCGGTGTTTCCACCAATGATGCATTAGGCGCAGCTGCCAAAAATATCGGAAATCTTATGAATTATAAAAACATATTTTTTATTCCGATGAAGCAGGATGATTATACGGGGAAACCAAATTCAATAGTGGCTGATTTCACTCAGATATATCCTGCACTTATGAACGCACTGGAGGGAAAACAGATACAACCGGTGTTAATATAAAAATAAAAACTCCTATGGTTGACATAGGAGTTTTTTCAGTAATTAATTAAATTTACAAAGTTCTCTGTTGTATATCGGAACTATTCCGGAAACACCTTTTTCAATCAGGTCAGATTCATTACCGCGATATGAGAAAAGACTGCCGGTGTATGAAGAGTAACTGTAATTTCCGATATAATAAACTGTTGAATTGGGAGTTACCTGATAAACGTGAACTTTTTCAGCAATAATTTCAGGTGAAGAGCCCTTGACCAGTTTTAATATACCCGTTTCGTTATCATTGTTCCAGTTGGTAAAGTAATAGAGAGTGCCTGATTCTTCAAGGTAACTGCTTCTCTTTGTGCTTACTGATGAATCAATGATTTTTTTGTTGATATAAAGGTCACCCGAATAATTCTTTGTGTTTTTGAAATACTTGATTTTTTGGTTGTCAAGTACCTCAAAACCTTCACGCGAAACCTTTTCATCATAAAGCTTAGGGGTTTTTACTTTTTCTTTGGTAAGCTTAGCTTTGTAAAGATTGTATTCATCTTTTCCGGGGTAAGTGTTTTCGAGGAAATACACAGCTTTTCCGTCAGGTGAGAATCTGAATCTGCATGCTTCAGGATGCTCTATCTGTGTAGCCTTATTTCCTACAGCGATAAACTGTTTAACTGAATTTGTATATGCTTTTTCTATTGCATTCTGAACCTCATAAGAAGACTTGATTTTAGAAATTTTCACTTTTGATACAGAGTTTATATCAAATGTTTTGAAAGCAATAACAGGTGAGGTGTAAGAAACTTCATAGTCGTTACGGTATACAGATTCTGCAAGAGCAGTTTCTTTTAAGCCGTCGTGTATGTACAAAGAGTAAATTGTTGTTTCTTCAGGACCTGCAGCAGAATCCTGACGGATTTTATCTCGTTCAAGCTTAGCAATATACGCTTCGTTTTCTTTTTCATAAGCCGCTTTATCCTTTTCGTACTGAATCTTGGCTTTTTCATAATCAGAAACAGAAGGATAGTTCCATGCATACGGCTGCTGGGGCTGAGTGGGAGCAGAAAGCTTTTCGTCTGCTTCTTTCATATCGTCAATGATATAGTGCATAAGATTCTGCTCATTTACAGTTGTTTTGATGTAGTATACTTCGCCTGTTTCATAAACGGCAATAATATTTTCAACGCTTGTAGAAATTTTTATTTTTTCGCTTTCAAGGGGCTTCTGATAGAGAGTGCCATCACTTACATAATACAGAACAGAAAGGTCTTTTGTGGCATTGATATCTGTAACACCTACATCAAGTTTGATTTTTTCTTCACCTTTGTTCTGAAGATAAAGGTCACCTTTGGCTGTTACATAGATTACCGTTTTACCGTCTTCACTTACTGCATATAAAGAAACATCATCAGAGATTTTTTCAGCTTCTTTAAGGTTATGACGATAAAGCTCTCCGTCAAGAGTAAGGTAAGTGATTAATTTGTAATTTTCGCTGATTACATATGATACAACATCTGACGCGAGTTCTGTAGGTGCTTTTTTCATATTTGTAAGTTTGCGGAAATAAAGCTTTGATGTTCCTTTTGAGGAATTGACTTTGTCGATATAGAAAATTCTTTTTCCGTTATCTGAAACATGGCAATATCTTGAAAGGTAAAGACCGAGTTCATCGTTAGAACTGTTTTTATGTTTTGTATTGTTTATAAGAGAGTCTGAAATTTTTGGTCTGTCATCATCATTGATTTTTGAAAAATACAACTGTTTATCCCTGATATAAAGAGTATAGTCTTTATGTGAAGAGCCTGCGGTACAGCTGAGAAGAACAATAAGACCTGCCAGAACAACAGCAACTGCTATAATAACAAAGACCTTTTTGGGGATATGGATATTTTTGATTTTATCTGAAAGACCGCCACTGTTCTTTTTGTTTTTTACAGATTCTTCTGCAGAAACAACATTCTGTTGAGGTGCGCGTTTTGATGATGGCTGAAAACCGCAATTGGTACAAAAAGTTGCGTTGTCATCCAGTATCTGATCGCATTTAGGACATTTTACCATTATACTTTCCTCCTGAAACAAAGTTCACAAGATATAATTAAGTTAATTTATTACAAAAATCATTTGAAATTTCTACCAATAAATTATACATTGCTTTTTGTCAATAGTCAATTGATTTTTTGTAAAATAAAGCCGATTACGGTATTATTTTGTAACAATGCATTCTTTAATTGAATAGTAATTAAAAACCTCAATACATTTTTCGTCAATCTGTTCTCCGCCGGTTATAATCGGTACGGCAGGAGGACATCCGATACCGGACACAGCAAGTGTTCTGCCGCAGCACTCTGTTATAGGGAGAGTTTCACGGGGACACAAGGCAGCATCACGTAAAGACATAGTTTTATGTGTTATGCTGATTTTCGGAGGCTTTGTTGTGATTTCAACTTTTTTCGGTATTGATAACATGACATCTTCAAGTACTTTCAATGCATTCTCTTCAAGGCAGGGGGTGAGCATAAGCACTACAAAGTCTTTATCTGAAAATTCACATTCAATATTGTTTTCGGACAAAATCAAAGCAAAGTCTTTTCCTTGGTAGCCGTATTTTTTTGTATCAATTGTGATTTTCAGAGGTTCTTTTTCGATTAATGTATATCCGTTATTACTGAGCTTGTGCTTTAAGCGTGAAACCTGCTCAACAAAGTCACTCAATTCATTTTTATATTCTGTATGTAAATATACATTTGCTCTGTCAAGTGACTGGAGAATGAGATAAGAAGGACTTGTGGAGCCGAATAAAGACATAGCACTTTTGGCGTTTTTATAAAAACATTCAGGTGAGGTGTTGCTTATATGAAGATATGCACCGCCTGTAAGGACAGGTAAAGTTTTGTGTGCAGAATCGCAACACATATCAGCACCCATGTCAACAGGATGCTGCGATCGGGAAAGAAATTTCAGATATGCACCGTGAGCGTTGTCAACTAATAAAAGAACACCATATTTTTTGCAGACTTCTGAAAGTGATTTTATATCTAGAACATTTCCGAGATAGTCGGGTGAAGTGACATAAACTGCTGTTGGGAGTTTTTCTGCTTCGTTCAGTTTTTTATCAAGGCTTTCTGCAGATATGTTACAGGATAAATAAGAGTTCTGTTCGTCGGGATAAAGCCATTCAATTCCGAAATCAAGCAGAACTGCGGCGGAAAGAAAACTTTTATGAACATTTCTTGCAGCAAAAATCAAAGGTTCAGTGCCTTTTTCTTTTGCATATATGCAAGCAAGACAGAGCATTGTTCTGATTAAAAGGGAAGAACCCTCTGTTGAATAGAGGGTTTTACATCCGAAATTTATACTTGCATTTTCTTCGCTTTCGCTGATAATACCGTCAGCCTCATACAAACTGTCAGCTCCGACAATTTCAGTAATGTCAGAGTTTTCGTATCCGAGAAAGTTCTGCCCTTTATGACCGGGCATATGAAGACGGAGTGTATTTTTCTGAGAATATTGTTTAACAAAATCACAAATAGGGGTATTCATTATTTTTCACCTGAAAAAGCTCTGTTTATCTGTACGGCAATAGCACATTCCATTCTTTTTCTGAAAAGTTCACAGCCTGATTCATAAATGCCTTTTATTGAGCCTGTTGCATGGTATGCGTTGGCAGCGCAACCGCCTGAACAATAAAGCTTCGCCCAACAGTCGCGGCATTCAGGACGTGCATAAACATTGCAGGAAAGAAATTCTTCCTGAATAGCTGTGTTGTCAACACCGTTCCATATATCGCCCAGCTTGAATTTTTCATCGCCTACAAACTGATGGCAGGGGTACAGGTCGCCCCATGGTGTAACAGCCATATACTCTGTTCCCGAACCGCAGCCTGAAATTCTTTTATAAATACAGGGTCCGCCTGTAAGGTCAATCATATAGTGATAGAAGGTGAAGGGTTTACCTTCTTTATCTTTTTCAAGCATCAGCTCGGCAAGATCTTCGTATTGCTTTTTAACAACAACGATATCTTCTGCAGTAAGTTCTGCAGGGTCGCCTTTGGCACATACAACGGGCTCCATACTGAGTTCTGTAAAGCCAAGGTCAAGCATCTGCTTGATATCGTTGAGAAAATCGGGGTTAGCGTGAGTAAAAGTACCGCGCATATAATAATTTTTTCCACCGCGTGCTTCAACAAGCTTCTGGAATTTCGGCACAATCTTATCCCAACTGCCTTTACCCTGATAGTCAACGCGGTAACGGTCATGTATTTCTTTTCTACCGTCAAGGCTCAAAACAACATTACTCATTTCTTTGTTTGCGAATTCAATAACATCATCGTCAATAAGCATGCCGTTTGTTGTGAGTGTGAAACGGAAGTTTTTATTATGTTCTTTTTCAATGCTTCTTGCGTATTCCACCATCTGCTTTACAACATCGAAGTTCATTAATGGTTCTCCGCCGAAAAAGTCAACCTCAAGGTTTCTGCGTGTACCTGAATTTGCAACAAGAAAATCAAGAGCCTGTTTACCTGTTTCAAAGCTCATAAGAGCACGTTCACCATGATATTTACCCTGACTTGCAAAGCAATATTCGCAGTTTAAGTTACAGGTGTGTGCAATGTGAATGCAAAGTGCTTTGATAACGCCTGAAGTTTTGGCTTTAAGGTCGCCGGCCTTTGATTCGAATGTGTCAGGTGTAAAAAGTTTATTGTTGTTTTTAAGGCTTTCAACCTGTGAATAACATTCTTCAAGGTCGTTTAATGCGATATCAGAATATTTTTCTTTCAGGCAAGTGAGAATATCGTCTTTTGATTTTTCTTCAAACATTGAGATTATGTCGTAGGCGATTTCGTCAACAACGTGAACTGAACCTGAACATATATCAAGAACTATATTGTAACCTGCCATTTTGAACTGATGAATCATAACTTTCTCCTTATATGAAAAAATGCCACCGTTAATGGCGGCATTTTCATGCGTTTAAATTATTTGCTTTCTTTGTTTTCGCACTGCTGGTTAGCGATACCACAACTTGTTTTGCAAGCAGACTGACAAGATGTCTGGCATTCACCGCAACCACCGTTCTTTGCGCTGTCGCAGAGATTACGAGTTTCAAGAGTTTTGATGTGTTCCATGATAGTTACCTCCACAAATTTGTTTGATTAATTATAACACTAAATCATTTTCAAGTCAATACTTTTTGAACTCATACTGACAGTTTGTTTAAAAAAAGAATTTATGAATCTTATTCAGAGATTTTTTTTAGCCTTTTTAATAATTTTTAACAATTTTTGTTTACAAATTATATATTTTATGGTAAAAATATTATAGACTTTAATTTTAAATTAAGGAGTTGTTTAAAAATGAAAAAGAAATTCAGGTCTGTAATCGCAATGCTTCTTGCATTCACAATGATTTTTTCTGTAAATGCATCGGCTGCATTCGGTGTTGAAAATGAACACAATGCAAATATCAGAATTGCAACAAGTATCTTTGGCGGAATTGTTGATGGTGCATTGGGTTTCCTCGATTTACTCATACCTAACGTAAAAGCACCTAAAATTGATGATTATTTTGCCGAGGGCGGCGAAAACTTCTATGCAGGTACAGAAACTTTTATTGACGAAGCAGCACAAGACGCAAAATGGAGTCTTGGTTACGGTCAGGAAAGTCTTGTTCCTGATAATCTTAAAGACGGCTCAAAGAAATATTATACAGGCGGTTATTTCACACAGAAGGTTGAAGGCGTTTATGATGACCAGAGAGCAAATGCTATTGCCCTTAACGACGGCTCAGGCAGAGGTACAACAATTTTTGCTTCAATCGACGGTATCGGCGTAGGTAATGGTGACATCCGCACAATCAGAGCTATGGCAGTTGAAAAACTTGAAGCTAAGGGTGTTGAAGCTGATATCAATGCTATCAATGTCAACGCAACTCATTGTCATACAGTTTGCGATACACAGGGTATAGGCATTGACCTTATCTTAAGACTTTTCCGTAATATGCTTGCATGGATTCCTTTTGTTGAACTTGACAGAAATATTAACGATGAATTCCTTGCAAAAATGCTTGATGGTGCATCAGATGCAATTGTTGAAGCATATATGAATATGGAAACAGGTAAGCTTTATTATTTTGAAACAGTAGGTATCGGTAAATCTGAAGAGCTCGGCAACTACCTTGATGATGAATATAGTTACCTTCATAATAAGAGATATGACGAAGAAGGCTATCAGCACGTTTGGGCTTGCTTTAAGTTTGTTCCCGATAACACAGCTTCAAAGCCTACTGTTTTTGCAAACATCGGTGCACATCCCACAACAATTGAGAGATCAACCACATTGCTTTCTGCAGACTTCCCTAACTTTATGGAAGAAAAATTTGAAGAGCATGGTATGAACTTTATGTTTATTCAGGGCGCACAGTCACCGATTTCGCTTAAGAAATCAGCAGTTCAGACTCCTGAAATTCTTGAGGAAGTTGACGGCGAGGTTGCGGCTAATCCTGAACTTGCACCTTACAGAAACACAAGAACACTTGGTTATGAATTTGCAAGACTTATCCTCGAAGCAGAGAAAAATGCTGAAGAAGTTGAGCCTATCCTCAACGTAAAAATGAAAGAATATGCAATCCCTCTTGAAAGAGGTCTTTATCAGGTGGGTGCTGCAAACGGTTTCCTCGGCATTACAATGGTAAAAGATAAGGCAAGCCCCACCAGGTACTCAATCGTTACAGAAGCAGGTTATATTGAAATCGGTAAAGATATTGTTCTTCTTACAGTTCCCGGTGAACTTATTCCTCAGCTTGTTTACGGCAATGTTGTTTCAGCAGAAGAATCATACACCGGTGAAGAATGGAATATTCCCTGCACAGTTGATCTTCTTCCCGAAGGTAAAACTGTACTTGTAATGGGCCTTTGTAACGATGCTATCGGTTATATTGTCCCCGATACTGACTATGCTCATTTCATTGCAGACTCACTCTGGAAAATGGATGGTATGGAAGGCCTTTACGGTCCTGCAAAGAGACATTATGAAGAACTTCTTTCAACAGGAAGTCAGGCAGGTTCAAAAACTATGACAGTTATCAACGAACTTGTTATGAGCGAAAACTAAATTACGAACGGAGATATTTTTGTGAAATATTTTCTTGGTATAGACGGCGGCGGTACTAAAACTACCGCTGCCGTATCAGATGAAAAGGGCAATATATTGCTGAAAAAAGTCGGCAGAACAATCAACTTCTATTCAGTTGGTATGGATAAAGCAAGAGAAAATCTTCTTGCAGTAGTTGATGAAATTTATAAAGAATTAGGTCGGGTTACATTCGAAGGAGTTTTTGTAGGCTGTTCTGCTCTCGACAGAGAAGCGGATGAAGAAACGCTCAGGAATCTCTGCGGTGAAATAGATGCAAAAAAAATCAGAATGGACAGTGACCTTTTTGTTGCTTTAAAGTCGGTTGAAAATGCCGTTTGTCCTTGTGTTGCAATCTGCGGTACAGGTTCAATGGCAATCGGTGAAGCTGAAAACGGTGAAATTAAATTCAAAGGCGGATGGGGACATATTCTCGGCGATGAGGGCTCAGGATATGTTATAAGCCTTAATGCACTCAAATGTTGTGCAAATTTCTGCGATACCGGTGAAGACAGTATTCTCTTACGAAAAGCAAAAGAGTATTTCAATATTGACGATTTCAGAAAAGTCATTGATATTATTTATGCACCTGAAACAACGAAAGACGTTATTGCAGGTTTTGTCTTAAAAGTAAGAGAGGCAGCTCTCGAGGGCGACTTTATTGCCGAAAGTATAATTGTAAACGAAGCACATAATTTTGCAAGAACAGTGCTTTGCTTACTCAATGAAATTGAGAAATCATCAGTTCTTGCCTTATATGGCGGAATTTTCCAGCACGATAAACTTTTCAGGGAAACTTTCATTGAGGATATTAATGAATTTTATCCTGAACTGACAATCCGACTTCTTGATGTGCCTCCTGAGGAAGGTGCACTGAAAATAGCGAGGGAATTAAATTGAAAACTTACCAGAAATATATTGAAAATTTTAAAAACGTAGTTGAAAAAATCCAGACAAAAGAAGCTGAAAATATCGAAAAAGCAGCAGCGGTTTTCAGCGATACTTTAATTAAAGGCAAAAGGATTTTCCTTTTCGGCACAGGTCATTCGCATATGCTTTCTGAAGAGCTTTTCTACAGAGCAGGCGGACTTGTGAATGTTCAACCTGTTCTTGTTGAGCCTCTGATGCTTCATATTTCTGCTTCACAGAGCACACTCGAAGAACGCATCGAGGGTTACGCTGAAAGAATTTTCAACGATTACGCAATGAGCAAAGGCGATACAATTATCATCATTTCCAACTCAGGCAGAAACGGTGTTGTAATTGATATGGCTCTGCTTTGTAAAGAAAAAGGACTTAATGTTATCTGCCTTACAAACCTTGAACACACATATGCAGGTCAGTCACGTCATAAGAGCGGTAAAAGACTTTGCGAAATTGCAGATATTGTTCTCGATAACTGCGGTTGTGTCGGTGATGCTTCGGTTGAAGTTGAGGGTGTTGAAGGTAAAATCTGTCCTACATCTACATCAGCGGGTGCAATGATTCTCAACGCAATTGTTGCAGAAGCAGTTGATGTTTCAGCGAAAAATGGTTTTGTTGTTGAACATTTCGCAAGTTCAAATGTTGACGGCGGAGATGAAATAAACAACAGACTTATAGAAAAATATAAAAAGGAGATTAAACACCTTTGATTTATCCTGTTCCACAAAAAAATAACCTTAACGGTAATACTTTAAAAATAAATGCAGTTAAACTTTCAGGTGACTTTTGCGAAAAAGCCGAAAAGATTTTATCAACATATGGTATTGATGTTTCTGCTGACGGTTTTCTTGTTGAAATTAAATTTGTCAATAGCAGAAGAACAACATATATTGAAGAAATCTGCAAGCTCTGCAATGAAAAATATTTTATTACCGTAAGTGAAGATAAAGTTCTGATTGAAGCTGCAACAGCTCGCGGTGCTTTCAGAGCAGTAAATACTCTTGCAAAGTTAATAAAGAAAAATGAACTTAAAACAGGTGTGCTTGAGGATTATCCGCTTTTTGCAAGAAGGGGATATATCGAGGGCTTTTATGGTGATACATGGGAGCAGGGGAAACGTCTTTCAGTTATGAGCCTTATGGCAAAATACGGAATGAACACATTTTACTATGCACCCAAGGATGACGATTATCACCGTGAAAAATGGAGAGACCCTTATCCCGAAAAAGAACTTTCAGATTTGAAAAATCTCTTTGATTTTGCTTGTGAGAATGAATTTGATTTTTGTTGGTCAATCGGCCCCGGTCTTACTTATAAGTATACGTCCGAAGAAGATTTTGAGCTGCTTATCAATAAAATTAAGAATGTATATTCCATTGGTGTAAGAAATTTCGGCTTGTTGCTTGACGATATTCCTGCTGATTTTCAGTACAAGGAAGACGGCGAAGCTTTTGACGAAACAGTTGACGCCCACATCTATCTTGTAAATAAAACCTACAATGCACTTAAAGCGTTTGATTCTTCAATTACTCTCACAGTTTGTCCCACGCAGTATTTCGGTGATGAAAACGGATATTATATTTCGAAATTCGGTTCATCTATTCCGGCAGATGTAAGTCTTTTCTGGACAGGAGCTGAAATCTGTTCACGTGTGCAGACAGTAAGAGAAGCAGATTCATTTATGCGTTCAACTTGTCATAAACCTCTTTACTGGGATAACTTCCCCGTAAACGATGCCGAAATGTTCCAGGAAATGCACATTGGTCCTGTACTTGGCAGAGATAGGGATTTGTACAAGCATTGCGAAGGTATTATTTCCAACGTAATGGAATATGCAGAGTGTTCTAAAATTCCCTTGATGACAATTGCAGATTATCTCTGGAATCCTTGTGAGTATAATCCTGAAACTTCACGTGACAATGCTCATGAAGAAATGTTTGGCAAAGATAAAGATTTATTCTTCTATATTGCAGAACATCTTGAAGTTTCTTGTGTTAACAGACATGCATCTGCTTTTATGAGTGAAACTTTTGAGAAGGTTAATTTCCAAAAGGCGATAGGTGAAAAAGAAAAGGCACTTGAAATTTTCAGCGAATATATTTCAAAGTGCAGAGAATGTCTGAATTTTATCAGTGATACTTCTGTTCCTGTTTTTGAAGAAATGAGTAAATGGGTAAGGAAATTCTCAATGTGTTGCGACCTGATGGATGCAATCTACGCAGTATGGGAAAATCCTGATGAAGAAAAGAAAGCATATCTTGCGGATTTACTCCAAAAATACAATTCCGATGCAGTTGTGCTTACAGGCTTCTGTCTGCGCGAATTGGCAGAAAAAACACTTAAATAATATTAAAAGCCGAGCGATGCTCGGCTTTTTGTTATGTTATTTAATTTCATTCAACATCTTTTCAACACTTGTGAAATGTACAGGCGTAATGCCGATTTCAGGCAGATGTTCAAGATTTTTAATGCTGTCGTCAACCATATAGATTTTATCAAATTTGTTTTCAAATGAATTTACGCAATGCAGATAAATTTTGGGGTCAGGCTTTGCCATTTTAAGATTGCAGGAAATAAACATCTTATCAAAAAGGCGTTCAAGGTTATATTCTTTCATTAATTTTTCCACAAAACCGTAACCTGCATTAGAAAGGAGAATAATCGTGTATTCTTCTTTTAATTTTTCTATGGCAGGTACAATTTCCTCGTTTAATCTAATAAAGCCTTTCCAGTCTTCAATAATCTGTTCTTTGCTGATTCCTGCCTCAATTGATAAGTTGTCAAAGGTTTCATCAAGTGTTTTTTCGCCAAGGTCAACTGCAACAAAGTATTTTTCTTTCAGTTCAGCTGCTTTTTCTTCATCGAAATATTTGCGGAAAAGCCTTGGTGCAATCTCACCGAAAATCACACCGAAACAGTCAAAAATTATAAGCTCGTTTTTCATAAATACATCACCATGAAAATTATACCATAATCTTTCAATCAGTCAAGAGAAGATATAATATTTCTGAAATCTTCTTTTGCCCGGAATTCATCTGAAAGGGGATATTTGTTTGTAAGAAGATGCTTAATCTGACTTTTTGCGATGTAAGTTGAACCGAGGGTGTGTTTGTCAAATTCCTTGCCCTCAAACATTACGGAATGCATAACTGTAATTCTGTCCATTGCATCAAATTTAATTGCAAGGTCAGCCATTGTTCTGAAATTCCTGAGAGCGTTTTCAAAATCATTGATTTTGAAATATCTCACACCGAGATGACCGTACATATACATTACAGTTCTCCACATTTTACCGTAATTGCCGTCATCGTATGCGAAATTAAATAAATCGATTTCTTTTTTGAAAAA
>JAZQWT010000040.1:0-2586 GCA_045632485.1 Acutalibacteraceae bacterium | reverse complement strand
TTAAGTATATTATTGATAGTACGCTGAGAGTTCGTTTCTTTATAAAAGATTTCTGCAGGTTCTTCTGTAAGAGTTTTTGAAAATTGAGCAAAAGCATCTGATATATAACAGGCTCTCGGCACAGAAATTGAAAACTTCTGTTTTTTGACTATACCATTTTTGTACATTGAATCTACCTGGTCAATCTGCTTCAAAATGTCTTTTGCATAACCTATAAAAGTTTCTCCATCAGGAGTAAGAAACATTCCCTTTGCAGTACGGTCGAAAATTGTTATACCCAGATCAGCTTCAAGTTCTTTAATTGAACGGCTTAAGTTTGGTTGTGCAATAAGCAGGGTTTCCGAAGCTTTGTTAAGTGACCCGACTCTTGCCACCTCAACAGCATATTTCATATGCAAAATATTCACATATATCACCACCGAAGTACTTTTATAAAAGCATTATACTCTTTTATTTACAGGTATTCAACATAAAACCAAAATAATTTTATTATAGTTTCTTTCATTTGTATATTTCGGTATTTTTACAAAAAATTCCTATGGTTGAGAATATCCACAGATACTTTGTGCGCTTCAGAACGTGACTTAAGAGACAGATCTGAATTAAACAGGTCACTTTCAGTGCAGTGTTTAACTGAAGGATGTATATATAAAACAACCCATTCCAACGGTGCTTTGCATCATAGGAGTGGGTTGTTTGTTTTGATATTATTAGTTTTCTATTTTAGCTTTTGCTTCTGACTGGATTTCAGGGTCGTAGGAAAGCATGGGTGCTTCGTTTGTATTCTTAATCTTGCGGTTAACATAGTTGCTTGTAATTTTCATAACAAGCGGGAAAAGAACAACAACACCAATAAGGTTGGGAATCATCATAAGACCATTGAATGTGTCTGAAATATCCCATGCAAGTGTAGAAGTCATAACCGCACCGAAAATAACGGTGATAACGTGGATGATTTTGAATATAACCGTTGTCTTTGCACCAAAGAGGTACTCCCATGCCTTTGAGCCGTAGTGTGACCAGCCGAGAACTGTTGTGAAAGCGAAGAGGAACATTGCAACTGCAACGAATTTCTGACCGATATTGCCCCATGAGAATACGGAGTTAAACGCACCTGCAACGAGCGTTGCATCAGTAAGGCCTTCTGCGATTTCGCCTGTTTTTGCATCGAATACGCCTGATGTGAGAACTACAAGAGCTGTCATTGTGCAGACAACCATTGTGTCTGCAAATACTTCAAAAATACCCCACATGCCCTGCTTAACGGGTTCTTTGATGTTGGAGTTTGAGTGAACCATAACTGATGAACCGAGACCTGCTTCATTTGAGAAAACACCACGCTTAAAGCCCTGAGTAACCGCCACACTGATTGCTGCACCGAGTGTACCGCCCACAAATGCTTCAGGCTTGAATGCGTTGACGAAAATGCTCTTAAATGCAGGTATAATCATATCATAGTTGACACCGATAATGATAAGGCTGCCTGCAATAAAGAGAACAATCATAAACGGAACAATCTTTTCTGCAACATTGGCAATTCTTTTAAGACCGCCAAGGGTAATAAGAGCAACAAGAATCATAATTACAATGCCAAGAATAAGGTTGTAAAGCGAAATACCGCCGAGGACCTGAATCGATGAAAGAGCTTCTGCGTTGAAAGCCACCGAAATGTTTGCAACAATCTTGTTGACCTGACCCATACTGCCGATACCGAATGAAGCGAGCATTGTAAAAATACAGAAGAGGAATGCGAGAGCCTTGCCAATTGTTTTGCATCCCTTCTTATTTCCGAGACCGTCACGGAGATAATACATAGCACCACCTGACCATTCGCCTTTGATGTTGCGGCGGCGGAAATAAATACCGAGAACGTTTTCGGAATAGTTTGTCATCATACCGAAGAAAGCGGCAACCCACATCCAGAAAACAGCACCTGCACCGCCGATGCAGATAGCTGCGGCAACGCCAGCTATATTACCTGTACCAACAGTTGCGGCAAGAGCAGTACAAAGAGCCTGAAAGGGTGAAATTGTACCCTTTTCTTTTGAATGACCCATAACATTCTTAGTGAAAAGGCTTCCGATAGTGTTTTTCCACCAGTGACCGATGTGTGTTACCTGAAAAACTTTTGTAACTATGGTCATAATGATACCTGTGCCGATAAGCAGAATCAGACCGTATTTACCCCATACGACACCATTGACGGCTCCGTTGATTTCTGCCACTTTGTCAAAAAAAGCTTCCATTGAAAATTCCTCCTATAAATAAAAAGTCGGATTACAAGATGTAATCCGACAAAAGTACAAATTTACCCCGATAAACAGGTGATAAAAACTTTGTCCTTTTGCCTGAGAGATTAGCTGTTGCCTTGCCCCTTCGGCACTCAATTCAATGAGATTCTCCAAAGTTATGTCCGTTTGCAGTCCTTTTCCCTTTCGGGAAGCCTGAGAGCGTTACTCCTTCGGCAGCTGATGCTTCTTCTGCAAACCTCAACCATAAGTTATTTTGTTTTCTATATCATACCACTTTAATTCTTAAAAATCAATACAGATTATATATAACTATAGTAGAAAATAACTGAAAACA
>JAZQWT010000039.1:0-1625 GCA_045632485.1 Acutalibacteraceae bacterium | reverse complement strand
CACCGCCAGAAATTAGTAGAAATGATACAGGAAGCAGAAAAATAAGAATTCATATATATAATATTAAAAAAAATATTTTCGTAATTTATTTTCGTAAAATTGCTAATTTTCGTAATTTGTGTTATTATTTTCGTAAAACAGTGTTTTGGGGGTAAATCTTGCAGGAATCAGAATTAATTGAGTTAATTACGAAGATAAAAGAAAGAAAAACTGAAACTTCAAAAATAGAATTTAAGAGTGCCAAAGGAGGTGTTCCAGAAAAACTTTATGACAGTTTTTCAAGCTTTTCAAATACAGAAGGAGGCGTCATTCTTTTTGGGATAGATGAAAAAGCAGGGTACAAAGTTTGCGGAATACAGAATCCTGATGAACTTGAAAAGAAAGTTGTAGAACAAGCACAAGAAATGGAACCTGTAGTTAGACCTCTGATAAGTTTTTGTGAATACGAAGAAAAAATTGTTGCATCTGCAGAAATCGCAGAGATGGATTCTGTAAGCAAGCCTTGTTTCTATACAGGGAAAGGAAAAAGCAAGGGATCATATATTCGAGTTGGGGATGCCGATTTACCAATGACTGAATATGAAATCTACAGTTATGATGCCTTCAAATACAAAACAGAAGATGAACTTAGAATCAGTAAACGAATAGATGATTCTATGATTGACCAAATACAATTGGATGGATTTATTGCAAAAGCAGTTTCTGTAAAACCAAACCTTGTTAATATGGACAAGAAAACTCTTGTTACTTTGAACGGTCTTTCAGATAAAGAAGGGAATCCTACTGTTTGTGGAATAATGCTTTTCGGTAAGTATCCACAGTATCTATCTCCAAACCTTGATATTATTGCAGTTGTATGTGCAACAAATAACTATGCAGACGAGTCATCAAGAGGTGAACGTTTTCTTGTAAACAAAAGACTTGATGGAACTATATCCCAGATGTTGGAAAGTGCGCTAGCTTTTGTTCAGCAAAATATGAAAATTTCAACCGTAGTTGATAAAACAGGGCATCGTAAAGATGTTTATGAATATCCAGTAAAAGCCATTCGTGAAATTATTTTAAATGCTTTGATTCATCGTGATTACAGCATTCATACAGAAAATGCCCCAATTCGTATTGAAATGTATCCTGATAGAATTGAAATTTCTAATCCCGGTGGATTATATGGTCGGCTTACACTTGATGAACTTGGAAAAACCAAAGCTGATGTCAGAAATCCATTTATTGCAGCTGCTCTGGAAATTATGGCAACTACAGAAAATCGATATTCAGGAATTCCTACAATTTATGCGGAAATGAAAAAAGCCGGATTATATGAGCCAAAGTTTGAAAATATACGAGGTACTTTTAAGGTCACTTTATATAACAAAAAAAGAACAGATAATCGATTAACAGATGAAATAATTGATTTTTGCAGAAAACCAAGAACAAAAGAAGTTCTAGCCAAAGAATTTGGATTTGATGAAAAGCATCCTGCTTATTTTATGAAGAATTATATTATTCCTTTGATAGAAGAAGGGAAATTGAAATATACAATACCCGAAAAACCTAAAAGTAAAAATCAACAGATAGTAGTTACAGAGTAAAATTGTGTCTCTTGAAAAATGACAAAACTCGCATAT
>JAZQWT010000038.1:0-33162 GCA_045632485.1 Acutalibacteraceae bacterium | reverse complement strand
ACACCGCCTATATTATTTCTATCTGACACATCTGCATCGTTCTGAGTGCCGCTTCGTGGCTTTCAGGTGTCACGCCTGCACAGCATCTGCTGTCTACCTTCACATCTGCATCAGGGAACATAGCTTTTATAATAAGTGCATTTGACACAACACATATATCTGTGCAAAGGCCGACGAGCTCAATACTTTCAAGCTTTTCTTCGTTCCAATGAGGCCAGCCGAAGTTGGGTTTATCAATAATTTTTGAGCCGTCAACAAAAAGTCCGTCTGCAATTTCCCAGCCTTTTGTACCTTTTATGCAATGTTTTACAGGGAGTTTTTTACCCTCTGAAGTTTCAAGATAATTTTCCTCGTGAGTATCTCTTGTAAAAATTATTTCATCACCGTTTTTTACATACTCTGCAATTTTTTCTTTCACTGCAGGCACGATTTTCGCTGCCTCTGCCGTACCGAGAGCCATATCAATAAAATCGTTCTGCATATCTACTACTATGAGAGTCTTTTTCATTTCTCATTCCCCTTTAACAGTAATTTTAACTTCACCGTTGGAAATTATTCTCAATATAAGTGTACCTGATTCTGCGTCAAATTCTGTTTTCATTTTTGCATTGTTTGCGCCTGTTGCTGTGATTTCAGGCTCTGTTTCATACCCCGAAAGCGTTATAACAGATTCTCTGAAATTTTTCGGATCACTTCTCTTCCCGCCTGTTGCGTAAGAAAGCATAAATTCATATTCACCCTCAAGTCCTGCGCAGACAGCGTCAGTATCAAGGCGGAGATTGCACAAATCAATATCAATATCATTTCCGTTTTCTTTGAATACGGCATAAGTGTGTGCCACAAATTCAGTAGTAAGATTTTTTCCGCTCTCAGGCAGAGTATAGTTCACAGTCTGCTCACTATCTGCTGTTTTATTCTCGTTGCTGTTGAAAACGTAGATATAATCATTTATATCAAACAATACACCGTTACCCGTATATGTTTCTTCATAATGCTTGTTGAAGAAATGTTCCTTTATCGGATTTATGAAAAGGAAATTGAAAAAGTATTTTAAATCATTGAGAATGTAACTGTCAGGAAGTACTTCTTCAGGTGAAGAATAAATGGGAAGAATAGGAATTACAAAATATCTTCCCGTTGAGGGCACCCATGTTTTTGTGCAATCAAAATAAACATTGTTACCTAAATCAATTTTTTCCTGGAAGAAGGTGAATGAATCACAATAAAGTCCCTGAAGAAAATGTGCATCGTTACCGCTTACCGGGTATGACGCAGGACGTGTCATTTTATAGGCAACTTTTATTTTTTCTTTTACTTGTTCTTTACAAGGAACAGAGCCGTCAAGAGCCATCCGGTAGAAAGGATAAAGAACTTCGTAGAAAGTGGGAGTAAGTACAACGTTGCCGTTAACCCAATGATATAATCCGCCTCTTGTGAATGCACCTTCAATTGCAAACACAGTTGCACCGGCCACCATATCTGCTATCATATCTATTCCGTAAAGTGCAGGAGGATATTTTGACGTGTATGCAAAGTCAGGCTCATTAGGTTTTAAGCCTATGTTGTCGTATTCGGTAAATCCTTCTTCATACCAAAGGAAATTTTCAAGGTTTACGCCCCAGTTACCGCATACATCATCAAGCCAGCAACCTAAAATGTTTGCCTGACTTGCAAAATGTCTGCCGTGACCGTTATGTTTGTCCATTATAATTACATTTTCTGTATTCGCTTTGAGCAGGTCGTAAAGCTCTCTGTCCTTGAGAATATGGTTTACATAGTTGTTCTTTTTCCAATAAATATATTCCATATCCTGCCAGATAAACAGACCACCGTTTTCTGCACAGGCTTTCACGCAGGATTTAATTCTTGCAAGAATATTTTTATTAACGCCCATATCGTTTGTTACGGCATCAGTTGCAAGATGTTCGTTTGTTACACCGTTTGTTGAAAGTTCAACCTGAACAAATCCCATCAGTGACTCATGATTTTTAAACACTTCCGACAATTCTTCCTGTGTAAACGGGTCACGCTCTTTGTTTGTGCAGAAGCATTCCGACTGCAACACAACGGGGGTATCGTATTCGTCAGTATAAGTTAAAAGTTCATCCCAGTAATCAAGCTGTTGCTGAGGTGTGAGATATGTTGGGCCTTCGTCAATATAAATAACAGCAAAAGCCTTTATATCCTCGGGAAGTGCCCGGTAAGTCAGCACCGCCTCATATGCTATGTCGTATGGTGTGGGGTTGGGAATAAATCTCGGACAGTTCCTTATCATAAAAAGCGGGTTTTCTTCGTCAACACACATACGAAGTCCGTCAACTTTTTTTCTTTCCCTTACTTCCGTGCTTTGTATAGTTATTTCATCCAGAAGCACAAAACTGTCTTCAGACTCACTCACATCTGCTGCAAGTATTTCAACAGGCAACATTACGAGCATAATCAATATCAGAATCAAGCTTAAAACTTTTTTCATAAATATTTCCTCCGTTAGCTTCTCCAACAAATAAATTCTATCACAAACATAAACTATTTGCAATAAAAAAAGGGACAGTGAACTGTCCCTTTCTTTGATAAACTATTTAAAATCAGCAAATCTTTCCTGCAAGCCAGAGAATGATGTTAAAGAAATTGTTCAGAATAAAACCTACGAAAGTAAATACATAGGGGAATTTCCATTCCCAATCCGAGAATTCATCAAGATTTCCTTTAAGCGAATCATCGTAATCCACCGGGTCGAGGAATGCCCTTGTACTCATTTTGGCAATACAGAGATTTTTTGCAGCCTGTCGTAATGCATTACCCATACCTATGGGGTCTTTTTCATATACCTGCTTGATTACGGAAACATGTGAAGGATAATTGAGAATCCACACACCTGAAAGTATTGTATCGTTGCCGTTATAAACTGCAATTACAGGGTTCATATAACCTTTACCTGTCATATTCCACGAATAGTCAGAAACTACAAAGCCTTCAAAGCCCCACTCATCTCTCAATACTTCATTAAGGAGTGCACCATTACCGCCTGCCCATGTTGTGCCGATTCTGTTATATGAAGACATTACGCCTTTACATTTTGTTTCTTTAATCGGAATTTCAAATGCTTTAAGGTAAAGTTCGCGGATTGTCTGCTCGTCTGCCCATGTGCATACGCCTTTTCTGTTTGTATCCTGCTCATTAAGGGCAAAGTGTTTGATAGTAACTGCAAGACCTTCTTTATGACAGCCTTTAATCATTGCAGATGCCATTTTACCTGAAATAACAGGGTCTTCTGAAAAATACTCATAGTTTCTGCCGCCTGCAGGGTTTCTGTGGAGATTGACTGCCGGAGCATACCAGATGTCTGTACCCATATCTCTTGCTTCAACGCCTACACCTTCACCGAGTTTTTCCATAAGTTCTGTATTCCATGTGCAAGCCATAACTGCTACGCTGGGATATGCTGTTGCTGTATCTGTGAAAAGGATACCTTTTCTGCCCTTGATACTTGAAGGACCGTCATTATCGCTTGTTTCGGGGATTCCGAGACGGTCAATACCTCTTGTGCCGTAACCACCGTCCGCAACCATTTCAGCCATTTCTTCAACTGTAAGCTGGTCAAGGAATTTATCCCAGAGACTTTCATCTTCATAAACATCCTGAAGAGTGATAACTTCATCGTAAACTACGCCTGTTTTCGGAACTTCGCCTTCTGTCTGCGGAAGCGGGAAATCGTCTGCAGTTTCAAGTCCGTCTGCTTTATCAAGCTGTCTGAATACAGGATATGTGGGTGTACCTGCTTTTCTTGAAAGAACAGGGAAGCCGTTATATGCATCTTCAAAACGGTTTTCGATTTCTGTGCCCGTAACGTCGTCATATTTCATAATTTTATCTTCAGCCTGAACATATTCGAAAGAAGCAATATGTTCTCTTACATTTTCACCGATGATAATTTCATATGTACCTTTTTCCAATATCCATGCTTCGTTTACTTTATGGTCGTAAGAAGCCATATCGTCAATATCAAAAGTAAGTGTGAGAGTTTCGCTCTTGCCGGGTTCAAGCAGTTCAGTTTTATCAAATGCAACAAGATTGATTGCACTCTTTTCAATTCCGCCTTCATAGTAAGGTGCACTGTAATAAACCTGAACAACGTCTTTACCTGCCGCATTACCTGTATTTGTAACTTTAACAGAAACGATAATTTCGTTTTCAGTAACAGTTTTTTTAACTAATTCTTTCTCGAAAGTTGTGTATGAAAGACCGTAGCCGAAAGGATACTGAACTTTATCTTTAGCGAAAGTTTCAAAATAGCGGTAGCCTACATAAATACCTTCAAGGTATTCAATATATGTGCCGTCTTCTGTATATTCGTGGTTTCCGAAGCATGCACTTGAGGGGTAATCTGCTGTTTTGTAAGCAACTGTATCTGCAAGTCTGCCTGAGGGATTAACTTCACCCTTGAGCATCTGTGCTACCGCTGTCATGCCGAATTCACCGGGAATCCAGATAATTGCTGCTGCCTTGATGCTTTCGTATTTATCAATCCAACCCATTTCCATAATGTTACCGATATTGAAAAGCACAATAACATTTTCAAAATTTTTATCAAGCTTTTCAACAAGTGTAATTTCTTCATCTGTAAGATGAAGAACATTGGGGTCAAGGTCAGTTTCTTCCGCACCGATTCTGCTTATTACAAGAATCGCTGTGTCTGAAAAATCCTTTGCCTGATTCATAACTTTATCGTTAAGCTTTGAGTCGGGCATTTCTTCAAGAGAGTCTTTTGCAAGAAGAATTGCAAGACCGTTATTGATAACAGTATTCTTTGTTTTTGGAAGTGCATTTGAGCCGCAATGCTTTTCGTAAAGTTTGCGGAGGTCTTCATTATATTCAATACCCGCTTCATCAAATGCATCATACAAAGTTACAGGGTCATCTGAAACAACACCGCCTGAACTTGAGCTGCCGATAAACGGGCACACTGAACCTGCACCGAAAATATTTACTTTTTTGCCGTCAAGGGGAAGAATGTTTTCTTCGTTTTTCAGAAGAACAATACCTTCTGCTTCAACTTCAACTGCAGTTTTTGATGTTTCTTTTATAATTTCCGGGTCAATATTTCCGCTTACTGCAAAAGCAAAAGGAACTGATGAAATTACAACTGATAACACCAGAAGCATTGAAATTAATTTTTTCATTCTTTTTTTCATCTCTGCCACCTCTTATAAAAAAAACAGGCAACCGCTGTAATTCAGATTGAATTTTCAGGATTGCCTTGATTTTATAATACAAAATATTTAATTTAATGTCAATAGTTTTCAGTCCTGAGGATAAGTTATTCCTGTCATTTTTCTGATTTTATCCATCTGTTCCGTTATGTAAAGAGTCTGTTCAGGTGTTACAACATCACTTTCAGTAAGACCTCTTTCCACACAACCGCAGAAGTGTGCAATCTGCTCTTCAAATCCGTTACCTGCATAAGGGGTTGAAATCGTTTCACTTTCACCGTTGTTAAGCCTTATCTGAATTTCCTGGGGAGCATAGAAACGGGGCAGATAAGCATAACCTTTACTGCCGTAAACAAAACCTTCGTTTGGTTTTCTCAAAAGTGTTGCACTTGAAATATCGGCAATTTTTTCATCCCTGTATTTCATAAGAACACACATGTGACTGTCTGTGCCGTTGTATACAGTGCACTCTGCTTTTATATCAGTTACATCCTTGCCGAGATACCAGCTTGCAAAGTTAAGTCCGTACACACCAACATCAAGAAGAGAGCCTCCGCCGTGTTCCGGCTTGAAAACATGGTGGTCCATTTCGTCTTCGTCCATTGTGTAACAGAATTTGCCTTCAACTGCAAGAATATCGCCGAGAACTCCATCTTTTACAAGTTCAAGCATTTTAAGTGTGCCCGGCACAAGCCTTGCCCACATTGCTTCCATAAGAAGAACTCTGTTTTCTTTTGCACAAGAAAACATTTCTTTTGCTTCTCTTGAATTTACTGCCATAGGTTTTTCGCAGATAACGTGTTTTTTATGATTCATCATAAGCATAGAACAAGTAATATGTCCTGAATGAGGCACTGCAATATATGCCGCATCAATCACATCTGACTGTGCCATTTTTTCGTAACTGTCAAAACGTACGGGAATACCAAATTCGTCACCGAAATTTTCTGCATTTGCTTTTGTTCTTGATGCAACGGCAACGAGCTCTGCTTCAGGTACATTTTTTATCGCCTGTGCAAAACGGTGAGCAATAGTACCTGTGCCTACTATACCGAATCTTAACTTTTTCATAGCAAATCACCTCTCTTTTATTATACATACATCAAAATAAAAATCAACACTTGACGATTAACAGAATAAAAGTATATAATTATACACAACACATAGCAACAAAATGTCGGAGGTCTTTTTATGAATAAATACGCAAGATTCAGATTCCAGCCCTGTATCCCTCTGGGTGAAGACGGAAAATGTGTTACTGCTTCTTTAAAGCATACACAGCTTTCAAGAAAAGCAGCAACAGAGGGTATGGTGCTTCTTAAAAACAAAAACAATGCTTTGCCTTTGAAAAAAGGTGAAAAAATTGCTCTTTTCGGCAAAGCAACAATTGAATACATAAAAGGTGGCGGCGGTAGCGGTGATGTACACACACCTTACATCTGCAACATCTTTGAAGGTTTCCGGGAAAAAGATGTCAGAATCTATATGCCGCTTATTGATTTCTACAAAGATTATGTAAAAAGAGAAAGCGTGAATATTCCCACACAGGCACAGATTAATGCAACATGGGATATTGTTAATGCAATGGAATTCTGCACAAAACGTGACGATATGACTTACGACACATTCGCAAGTATGCACGTACCGGAAGCAGAAGTACCTGCAGATTTAATTGAAGATGCTGCAAAAAATGCAGATACAGCAATTATCACTATAAGCCGTTTTTCTGCCGAAGGTGTTGACCGCAGACCTCAGGATGGCGACTACTACCTTTCAGATTTAGAAAAAGACCTTATCACAAAAGCGGGAAAACTTTTCAAAAAAGTTATTATTGTAATCAACTCAGGTGCTACAATTGACTGTGAATTTTTCGCTGAAAACGATAAAGTAAACGCAGTTCTTTTGGGCTGGCAGGGAGGTCTTGAAGGCGGTGCTGCTATCGCAGATGTACTTTGCGGCGATGTGAACCCCTCAGGTAAACTTGCAGACACAATTGCAAAGAGCTACGATTATTACCCCTGCAAAGACGATTTCTGGGAATGCTTTGACCACCTTGATTACTCAGACGATATTTATGTAGGCTACCGTTATTTCGAAACAATCCCCGGTGCAAAAGAATATGTACGCTATCCTTTCGGATTCGGTCTTTCTTATACAACTTTTGAAATTACATCAAAACTCGCTCTTGAAAACGAGGGGAAAATTGTTGTAGTTGCAAACGTTAAAAACACAGGCAACATTGCAGGTAAGGAAGTTATTCAGGTTTATTACAGTGCACCTCAGGGAAAACTGGGAAAACCTGCACGTGAACTCTGCGCTTACAAGAAAACAAAATTACTTGCTCCCGGCGAATCCGAAACTCTTATTCTTACATTCGACATAAACGATATGGCAAGTTTCGACGACCTTGGCAAAGTGCAGAAATCTGCTTATGTTCTTGAAAAAGGTGCTTACGCATTCTATCTTGGTACAGACGTAAGAACTGCAGAAAAACTTGAGTTTGAATATATAGTGAAAGAAAATACTGTAACTGCACAACTCAAAAACTGGTGCAAACCCTTTAAACTCAGAAAACGTATGCTCTCCGACGGAAGTTTTGAAGAACTTCCATTGGGTGAAGAAGAATATTTCTACGCAGAAAACAAGCTCATTGATGTAAAGGCTCCCGAAAACGAAGTTAAGTTTGATAAAGTGGGCGAAGAAATTTCAATGGACGAATTCGTGCGACAGTTCACTCTTGATGAACTTATGTATTTCGTGGGAGGTCAGCCACCAACGGGTGTTGCAAACACAGGTTGTTTCGGTCCTCTTAAGAGACTTGATGTTCCCGCTGTGCCCACAGCCGACGGTCCTGCAGGACTTCGTCTTGAACCTGAAACAGGCATTCCCACAACTGCATGGCCTTGTGCAACACTTCTTGCATGCACATTTGACCCTGAACTTATTTCTGAAGTAGGTGCTGCAGGCGGTGCTGAACTCAGAGAAAACAATTTAGGCATATGGCTTGCTCCTGCACTTAACATCCACAGAGACCCTCTCTGCGGAAGAAACTTTGAATATTATTCTGAAGACCCGTTGGTAGCAGGTAAATCTGCTGCTGCAGCAACAAGAGGTATTCAGTCAAAGAAAGTTGCAGTTTCAATCAAACACTTTGCCTGCAACAACAAAGAAGCAAACAGAATGGGTTGCGATTCTCGTCTTTCTGAAAGAGCTTTACGCGAAATTTATCTCAAAGGCTTTGAAATCGCAGTAAAAGAAGCTGACCCTTACACAGTAATGTCATCTTACAACCTTATCAACGGTCAGCACACATCAGAAAGTTATGAACTTCTCACAGGAATTCTCCGTGATGAATGGGGCTTCAAAGGAATGGTTGTTACTGACTGGGGCGTTAAAAACGACCCCGTGAAGGAAGTAAAAGCAGGTAACGATATGAAAATGCACTGCGGTTATCCTGAAGACCTGAAAGCAGCTTACGATAAAGGTAATCTCACACGCGCAGACCTTGAAATCTGCGTAAAGAGAATCCTTGAAATGTTTACAAAACTTATATAAAAAATATTACATTACCGGGAAGCATATTGTTTCCCGGTTTTTCTTATAAGTTAAAAATGTTCTGGGGAATAATTTCTAAACAGATAAATTTGTTTTTTGAGGGAACACAAACCAGAAAACTATGCCTACCATCCGTATGTAATCAGCCCCCTTTTACAATTGATGGCATTTTGAACAAAATTTTTAATTTACATTGACGGATTTTGAAAAATATGCTAATATGTTTACATAAATTTATTCCAAAAGGAGGAATATAATATGAAATTCAAGAAAACTCTGGCAATTGTTTTAAGCGTTATGATGCTCTTATCAATTGCTCCCATCGCTATGGCTGCTGACACAGCAGAGGTTGACTACACAATCAAAAACCCCTATCAGAATGTAAACTTTGAAACAGATAACGTTTACAAGGCTGACCTTCACTCACACACAACTTTCTCAGATGGTTCAAATCCCCTTCCCGATATGGTTGCACGACACTATGAATTGGGCTTTGATATCCACGCTATCACAGACCACAGTGCTTGTTTCTATGGTTTTACAACACCTGACTACGTTCCTGCAATGAAACTTTTCGGTCTTGTTAAAAACGGTTTCATTGACGGCACAGCTCTTAACGAATCAGGCACAACCGCTGCAGGTAACGCATACACCGTTACAGAAAACGATGCAGGTGACCAGTTCTATGCTGAAAACGGCGGCAAGCCAATGCTCGGCGTTCCTTACGGCAACGAACAGAACGGCACATCCTTCAATAATGCACACCTCTGTACATGGTTTGTAGACTATGGTCACGGCAGACTTGGCGGCACAAGCTATTATGAAGATGTTGTTAAAGCAATTGACGGTCTTGATGGGCTGAGCGTTATCAACCATCCCGGTGAATACACAAACGCAAGAGATGAAATCTACACAGCAGATGCTTACAACAAAGATGACATCATGTACAAATACAAAATCAGAAAATTTGAGAATCTTCTCATAAACTATGATTCATGTATCGGTATTGACATCAACAGTAAAGGCGACTCAAGAACACGTTTTGACAGAAAACTCTGGGATATTATGCTCCAGGACCTTCTCCCCATCAGCAGAAACGTTTTTGCTATTGCAACATCTGATGCTCATAACCTTAACATCGTAGATTCAGGCTACACAATGCACTATATGCCCGAACTTACATCTGCAGCTCTTAAAAAGAATATGCAGGATGGCGGTTTCTTCGCAGCAAGTAAATATGTAGGTAACTACGATGAACTTGTAAACCTCTGCAAAGAACTCAAAGATATCGGTTCAGAAGATGCACTCGCACTTGCAACAACCCTTGATGATATTATTGTCCGCAGCGAAGCAGATATGGCTGACGGCGGTTCGGGTCACAAATACGAAGCTCCTGAAGGTGCAGCACGCCCCCTCTTCACAAACGTAGCGATTGACGAAGCTGAAGACACAATCACTCTTGAAGCTGAAAATGCAATCGTAGTTCATTGGATTGCAGACGGTAAAGTTATCCATGTAGGCAACACAATCGACCTTGACGATTACTCAGCTGAAATCAGAAATTATGTACGTGCAGAAGCTTACGGTACAGGTGGTGTTATGTATACACAGCCTTTTGCACTTGATTATAACGGTGTTCCCGTAGGCGGAGATTTCGACAGCTTCTTCGATTGGGGTAAATTTGCAACTGCAATCTGCGATACTCCCGTAAGAGCACTCAATCTTCTCGTAGTTCTTTTCGACCTTATTTTCTGATTTTAATAATATGTAATATTTAACAAAAACACCTGTAGTTTTTCTACAGGTGTTGCTTTTTATTTCCGTTGCTTTTTTGCAAAAATATGGTATAATTCTATTAATACATTTTTCGTAAAGTATAAAAAACAAAAGGAGAAAAAATTATGAATCCAATTTTCATGAAAATTCTCACCGCTCTTTCAGCATTTCTTATGCTGTTTTTAAGCCCCGGCGGTGCAATCGGACAGCCTTTAGCATCTAAAAAATGTCCTGATTTTTATGGTGAAGCAGCAGTAGCAAATCCTCTTGAGGATGAAGGTAACCTTCCTATTCCTCAGCATCCTTATCTTGCTCCCGAAGGAACAAACGGTATGCATGGTAACGGTTACAACACAGACACTTATGATTACATGGGACCTCTCGGCATCAACCCCGTTGTTAAATCACGTTCAATGAACGTTTTCGGCGGCCTTGTTGCTACACTCATGTTTGACTCACAGGGAAGAATCATGTGCATCAGCGGTAACGTTGTTGGCTTCCGCCTTCTTCTTATCGATGCTGACACACTTGAAATTCTTGCTGAAACAAGACTTCCTCAGCGTCCTTCAACAGTTGAAGCTATCAAGACTTTCAACTTCAGCGCAATTTCATCTGACACATCAGGCGGTGCTTACTGCCACCTCCTCCCCGGTGACAGACCTATCATCGGTAACTCTGACAACATTATCCAGATTTACTACATTGACGAATCATCAGGCAAGCCTGAATGGAAAATTGAAAAAGAATATGATGTTGACTCTTACCTTCCTGAAGGTTCTCATCTTACAGACGCAATGCCTGACTATGAAGGCAACATCTGGTTCCTTACTCGTCCCGGTGAAGTTGGTTACATCGATGCTGAAACAGAAAAAGTTTACGTTTTAAACATTAAAGAGCTCACAGGCTTAAAAGATGAAAACGAAGAAATCCAGAACACATTTGCTATCTGCGAAGACGGTATCTATATTGTTTCTGACAGAGCTATGTATCGTTTCGAAATCGGCGAAGACAAACTCCCCACATACACATGGAGAACTCCTTACGACAGAGGTACAACTCTTAAACCCGGTGCTATCAACCAGGGTTCAGGTACAACACCCACACTTCTTGATGTTCCCGTATACGACAAAGAAGGCGAAGGCGCAGAACAGATTGGTGTGAGAAAACTCTGTGCTATCACAGACAACGCTGACAATCAGGTTAACATCGTGGTTTACGATCGTACAACAGGTGAAGTTGTTGACCAGTATCCTCTCTTCACTCCCGGCAAATCAGTAAGTGAAAACTCAATCGTTGCTTACGGCCGTTCATTCATCATTGAAAACAACTATTCAGATTCAGGTGCAGGCTTCCTTGTAACAGACCCCACAAGCGAACCCGGTGTTACAAGACTCGATATGAACTATGACTGCACAAAGCTTGAACTTGCATGGCATAGCGACGAAGCTTCTGCAACAGTTGTTCCCAAGATGTCAACAGAAAACGGTATTCTCTATCTCTACACAAGAGTTAAGAATGATGATATTCCCAAGAATGCAGTTGCATGGTACTTCACAGCAGTTGATTTCAGAACAGGTGAAACTCTCTACAAAGTATTCACAGGTTGCGGCAGAAACTGGAACAACTCTTATGGTCCCATCACAATCGGCCCCAACGGCCACGCTTATGTAGGCGTATTCAACGGACTTATTTCAATCGAAGATACTCCTGCAAAATAATTTTAATTTTCTCGCAACACCCTGCAATATGGCAGGGTGTTGTTTTTGTTTTGTCTTTATGATATACTTTTTCCGAGGTGAAAAATATGAAAGAAATTTATCTTCTTTGTAATGCACATCTGGACCCCGTATGGCTCTGGCAACGTCAGGAAGGAATGGCAGAGGCAATTTCCACATTCCGTGTGGCAGCAAATTTCTGCGAAGAATTTGACGGCTTTGTTTTCAACCACAATGAATCTGTTCTGTATGAATGGGTTGAAGAAAATGAGCCTGAACTTTTCAAAAAAATCCAGAAACTTGTAAAAGAAGGCAAATGGCATATTTTCGGCGGCTGGTATCTGCAGCCTGACTGTCTTATGCCTTCAGGTGAATCTCTTATAAGACAAATCGAAACAGGCTCACGCTATTTTGAAGAAAAATTCGGCATCAGTACAAAAACTGCTGCTAATCTTGACTCTTTCGGTCACTCAAAAGGTCTTGTGCAAATTCTAAAAAAGTGCGGATTTGAGCATTATATTTTTCACCGCCCGTACAACATAGTTGACGAAGAAAATTTCATCTGGAAAGGCTATGATGGCAGTGAAATTATCGGTCATCGTGCTTACGGTAGTTACAATTCTGGCAAAGGCAAAGCCACAGAAAAAATTGACCGTTTTCTTAACGATGCCGTTGACGGACCTAATATGCTTCTCTGGGGAATCGGTGACCACGGCGGTGGTCCTTCAAGAATTGACCTTGAAAAAATTGATGAATATATAAAAAATCACAAAGATATAAAAGTCAGACATTCTTCCTGCGATGAATATTTCAGCCTTATTGATAAAAATAATTTGAAGACAGTTATTGACCGTTCAATGGTGCATTGTATGGTTGGCTGTTACACCTCAATGGTGAGAATAAAACAGCTTCACAGAGCACTTGAAAACGAATTGAACATATGCGAAAAAATGATTGCTGTAAGCGGAATCGACTACGATAAAAATGCGCTGCATGAAGCGGAAAAAGCACTCCTTTTCTGCGAATTCCACGACATACTCCCCGGCTCAATGATAAAAAGCAGTGAAGAAGATTCTGTCCGCCTTTTGAATTACGGCAGAGAAATCACTTCAAAAATCTGCGCAAAAGCATTCTTCAAACTTTGCGAAGGTCAGGTTGAAGGTAAAGCAGGCGAAGTGCCCGTTCTTGTTTTCAATCCAAACCCCTACCCTGTTACACAGGATATTGAAGTCGAATTTCAGCTTGAAGACCAGAACTGGACTGAAAATGAAGTTACAATTGTAAATGTCCGCGATGAAAAGGGAAAAATTCTCCCCACACAGAACGAACAAGAAGAATCAAACCTTAATCTCGACTGGAGAAAACGCGTTGTTTTCCGTGCAGAATTAAAGCCTATGTGCATCAATCGTTTTGATTGTGAGCTTTCAAGAATAAACGCTGAACGCAGACCTATTGAAAACTGCGAAAGAAATGAAAACCAGTTTGTCTTTAAAAATGATTCTATGGAAGTGCGTATCGGTAAAAAAACAGGCCTTATTGAAAAATACTGCGTAAACGGTGTTGATTATATTTCGTCTCCAAGCGGTAAAATAATTGTCCTGAAAGATGACGAAGACCCATGGGGAATGAGAGTAGACAGTTTTAACGACAGAATCGGTGAGTTTACTCTGCTCGGCAAAAAAGAAGCAAATAAATTTAACGGATATGCTGATGAAAACTTTGAAAACGTAAGAATAACAGAAAACGGAAAAGTAAGATGCAAAATTCAGGCAACCTTCAAAAACAGAAATTCATTTGCAGTTGTTACTTATACAATTCCGAAAAACGATTCTTACATCGACATCAATGTAAAAACTTTCACAAATGACGTAAACACAATGTATAAACTTTCTTTCTCAACTCCTTTTGAAAACGGAAAAGCAATTTCGCAAATGGCTTTCGGCAGAGAAGAAATGGAAAAAGAAAATAAGGAAGTTGTGTGCCAGAAATGGTGCGGACTCTTTGAAGAAAACAAAGGTCTTGCAATTTTAAATAAAGGCACTCACGGTTACAGTGCAGATAAGGGTAAAATCAACATTTCACTTCTGCGTACTGCAGTCTGCTCTGCTCATCCTATAGGTGACAGAAGATATGTTGACCACGACCGTTTCCAGAATCACATCGATATGGGTGAAAGAGATTTTTCTTTCCGCCTTACAACCGGTGTCGAACACCTTGATAAAGATGCAGAAAGCTATAATCAGGATGTTTATTCTCTTGCCTTCTTCCCGTCAGGTCAGGGAGAAAAGAAAAACACTTCAATGCTTATTACCAACGACGATATTATTATGTCAGGATGTAAAAAGCTTGATGACGGCTCTTTGAGAATTCACATTTATAATACAACAGACAAAAATACAGACACTTCTCTTATAACAGAAAGTGCTGAATTCAATTTTGATTTTACACCTTATGAAATTAAATCATTCAGGATAAAAGGTAATGAAATTACAGAATGCAAGCTTTGTGCATATTAATGTTTTATTGACGGAATTTGTATTATCGTGTATAATGTTTCCATAATTTTACGGAGGCGGTTTTGTGAGAACAGTAAGAGATTTTTATGATTTTTTAGATGAATTTGCACCATTTTCTTCTCAGGAAAGTTGGGATAACAGCGGACTTTTAGTGGGAAGCTTTGAAAAAGAAGTTGAAAGGGTTGCTGTTGTTCTTGACCTGAATGAAGAAACTTTAGACCAGGCGATTGCCCTTGAAGCTGACCTCATCATCACCCACCATCCTGTTATTTTCAAGGCACAGAAAACTTTTCTTTCTGACTGCCTTGCATACAAGCTTGCAGAAAATTCAATAAGCCTTATTGCAACACACACTCCTTTTGATTCGGCTGAAGGCGGTGTGAACGATATTCTCTGCGATTTGCTTGAACTGACAAAAGTTGAAATTCTCGCAACTTCAATGAGTGAAAATCTTCTCCGTGTAGGTTTCACTGACAGAACTTCTCCTGAAGAATTCGCCCGCTTTGTTTCCCGTCAGCTTTCTGCAGATGTCCGTTTCTGTGACGGTGAAAACGAAATCGAAACTGTTGCAGTATGTTCAGGTGCAGGCGCAGATTTTGCAAAAGAGGTTGCTGAACTGGGCATTGATGCTTTTGTTACGGGGGATGCTAAATATCACGAATTCCTCGACGCTAAAGAAGACGGACTTACTCTCATTGCTGCAGGACATTTTGAAACAGAAAATCCTGCAATGGCAATTTTAGCCGGTAAACTCCGCGGAAGATTTTCCGAAACAGATATTATTGTTTTATCTGAAACCAACCCTATCAAATATCTTAAGGACTAAAATTTATGGCACTTGACGGTATATTTTTAAAACAAGTAAAAAACGAAATTGAACAAGAAGCTGTTACAATGCGTGTTGAAAAAGTGCACCAACCTTCAAAGGAAGAATTGGTGCTGATTCTTCGCGGAAGAAACGGCCAGAAAAAGCTTTTGCTTTCTGCACGTGCAAACAGTCCGCGCATCCACTTTACAACCCATGCCCCTGAAAATCCGAAAACTCCGCCTATGCTTTGTATGCTTTTAAGAAAGCATCTTACGAGTGCGATGATTACAGGCTTCCGTCAGGTTGACAGCGACAGAATTCTTTTTATCGACTTCGATTCAACAAACGAAATCGGTGACAGAGTAAAACTTTCTCTTGTTATCGAAATTATGGCACAGCACAGTAATATAATTCTTATAAATACTGAAAGCAATATAATTATTGATGCACTCAAACGAGTTGACTTTTCAACATCATCAGTAAGACAGATTTTACCGGGACTTACTTATGCTCTTCCGCCCAAGCAGTTCAAGCTTGATTTGTTTACTGAAAGTGCAGAAAAAATCTGCAATAAAATTTTATCATTCTCAAACAAAAATCTGTCATCTGCAGTTTTATCTTCCATCGAAGGCATATCACCTGTTATCAGCCGCGAAATCGCCTTTAAGACTACAGAATATGACAAATTCTGCTGTGAACTCGATGAAAAAGAAAAAGATAAATTATATGCCGTAATCGAAGAAATTCAGGATATAATAAAAAATGAAAAGGCTCTTCCCTTTGTCGTGGAAGATGAAAATTCCCGTCCCGTTGATTTTGCTTTCATAGAAATCAATCAGTACGGTAACGTAAGAAAGAGCGTGAGAGAAGAAAGCTTTTCATCTCTCCTTGACAGATTCTATTATGAACGCGACAGACTTGAAAGAACAAAACAACGTTCTGATGACCTTTATAAAAAGCTTAACAACTTAATTCAGAGAACTGCAAAAAAAATCAACCTGCAGACCTCTGAACTTGCACAATGCGTTGACAGAGAAACTTTAAGAATAAACGCAGAGCTTATCAGTGCAAATCAGTACAGACTTCAGAAAGGTGTAACCTTTTACGAGGTTGAAAATTATTACGACAATAATAATTTAATCAGAATCAAGGCCGACCCTGCCCTTACACCGACTGCAAACTCACAGAAATATTTCAAGGAATACAGAAAAGCAAAAACAGCAGAAAAAATGTTGACAGAGCTTATCGAAAAAAATAAAGAAGAGCTTGAATACCTTGAATCTGTTCTTGACGAATTAAGCCGTGCCGACGGTGAAGACGAGATTTCCGAAATCCGCAGAGAGCTTTCTGAAAACGGATATCTGAAATCAAAGCAGAAAGATTCCAAAAATAAAAATCCAAAAACTTTACCTCCGAAAAAATTTGTTTCCGATGACGGATTTACAATTCTTGTCGGAAGAAACAATATTCAGAACGATAAGCTTTCTCTGAAAACTGCACGCGGAAACGATATGTGGCTGCACACACAGAAAATCCACGGCTCTCACGTTGTGATTGTTTCTGACGGCAAAGAAATTTCTGACCTTGCAATAGAGCAGGCAGCAATTATTGCCGCATATAACAGTAAAGCCAGAATGTCATCTCAGGTACCTGTTGATTACACTCCTGCTAAAAATTTAAAGAAGCCCAACGGTTCAAAACCCGGCTTTGTGATTTACCACGTGTATAATACATTGTTTGTAAAACCGGATGAAAAATTAGCAGAAAGATTATCCGCAGAAAAATAATATGAATAAACTCTTTTCCGTCGGACAAAATACATTTGACGGGAGGAGATGAAAAAATGCTTGATAAAATATCCTTGGTACTCGTCATCATCGGTGCAATCAACTGGGGTTCTATCGGACTTTTTCAGTTTGACCTGGTAGCGTGGATTTTCGGTGGTCAGGATTCCATTCTCAGCCGTATAATTTACACACTCGTAGCCCTTGCCGGTGTTTGGTGCATTTCACTCTTGTTCAGAAGAACTGATGAAATGGTCGAGTCTACAAGCATCAATCACGATGTTGATTGACAAAAAAGTACCGATATACGTCACTGTATATCGGTATAATTTCAGGTGAAAAAATGAAATACTACATAAAAAATATAAACGAATTTTCTGAAGAAAAGCAAAAAGAATATCTCCTGTTTCTGGACGAAGAAAAACTTTCACAATTCAATTTAACCACAAATAAAAACAGAAAAAAATCTCTTCTCATTTCTCACGGATTTTTAAAAGAAAAGGTTTCCGAAGAATATAATATAAACATAGGTGATTTGGTTTTTTCCGTGACTGAAAGCGGAAAGCCTTACTGCAAAAGCCATAACGATATTCATTTTTCAATAAGTCATTCAGGAGATTTTATAGCTGTTGCAACAAGCAAAAAAGATGTTGGTATTGACATAGAGCTGATGAAAAATCCCACAGAAAAGCTTATTGACAGAGTATGCTGTGAAAACGAAAAATCTTTTATAAATTCAAATGAAAATAAAGAAAAAGCGTTTACTGAAATCTGGACTAAAAAGGAAGCATATTTAAAAGCCCTCGGCACAGGAATTGACCGAGAGCTTAAAACCGTTGATACAACAAAACTTGAATTTGTTACAGAATATTCTGATGATTTTATTGTTTCTGTTTTTTGTCTTTAAATAAAAGTAGTCCCACTAAAATAACTATCGGAAAAACTGATGCTGCAAGCATACCCATACGAAGACCTGCCTGCTCTGCATCAAGAGAAAATTTCAGAGCAAAGTTTACTATCACTTCATTCTGACGTGCAACATCAGAAACTTTACCTGCAAGCCAAGGACCGAAGGAGCAGCCTAAATCACCGCACAATGCAAGAACACCAAACATTGAAGCTCCGCCTTTAGGATATTTCGCCGCTGCAAGAGTAAGTGTACCGGGCCACATAATGCTCACAGCAAAGCCACAGAGAGCACAGCCCGTAAGAGACAAAAAGGAATTGAGTGAAACTGCTGCTGTTACGTAACATACAAAAGCACAACCTGCGCATATCATAAGTGCTTTCTGCAGATTGAATCTGCCCTCATTTTTTCCGCATACCGTACGTCCGATAAACATAAATACAGCAAAGAGACACGGACCTAATAAATCGCCTACGATTTTGCTGACGCCAAGACCTTTTTCGGCAAACATTGAAGACCACTGAACCATAGAAAGTTCAGATGCGCCTCCGCCTACCATAACAATCATAGCAACAATAAAAATCCTCGATGAAAACAATTCTTTCAGCGGGGTTTTTTCATCTTCTGAAAGAGTTTTACGCATTGGCACACGCATAAACCGATATGTGTTATAAACAGGCACCAACGCAAGAAGCCAAGCAAGCACATACCAATACTGCTCTCCGAAAATCTTTATAAACACCGTTGTTACAACAACAGTCAGACATTGACCAAGGCAATAGAATGAATGAAGAATACTCATAGCACCCTTGTCAAGCTCATCAGAAATTGATTCGACAATGGGGCTTAACACAGTTTCCTGAAAACCTGCACCTATAGCATAAGTAATCGAACAGATTATAAGTGCTGCATACGAATTTTCCATCATCCTCGGTAAAACTCCGAGAAGAATAAGCCCTGCCGCTGAAAAAATGTGAGATACAACAGCAGTTACTCTGTAACCCATTCTGTCCACCCATTTTATGCTGAAAATATCAACTGCAAGCTGTGTCAGAAACAACGTTGAAACAAGAGTTGCAAGCTGGGAAATCGTAATGCCCAGATGTGTTCTGAAAATTACAAAAAGCAGTGACGGAAAATTATTGATTATAGCCTGCACTGCAAAACCTATGTAGCAGGAAACTGCCGTGCTTTTATACGTTAATTTTTTACTCATTTCATCATCACAAACCTTATATGTATTCACTAAATTATATATTTAAACTGAAAATAAATCAAGTGAAAAATAAAATTAAAAACTTTCACGAAAAACATTGACAAACCTTGGAAAAAGGAGTATTATGAAGTTCAAAATTTTTAGCGATATATATTGAATGTATGGAGATGTTTTTATGAACGAACAACTTATCAAAGAACAGATTTGCGACGTATGTCACAGAATGTGGCAGCTTGGCTGGGTAGCCGCAAACGATGGTAACATCACAGTTAAACTTGACGACGGCAATTTCCTCGTAACACCCTCAGGAACAAGCAAAAGCTTTATCACACCTGAAATTCTTATCAAGGTTGACCCTCAGGGAAATGTTATTGAAGGTCCCGAAGGCTACAAACCTTCATCAGAAATCAAAATGCACTTCCGTTGCTATGAAAAGAGACCTGAATTGGGCGCAGTAGTTCACGCACATCCTCCTGTTTCAACTGCTTTTGCAGTTGCACACATACATATGGATGATTACATTATGCCCGAATCAATCCTTTCACTCGGTTCAGTGCCCATCGCACCTTACGGCACACCCTCAACAAACGAAGTTCCTGACGGAATCGAACCTTTCCTCAACGAGCACGACGCTATTCTTCTTGAAAACCACGGTGCTCTCACAATGGGTGTTGACCTCCTTACTGCTTACTATAGAATGGAAACACTTGAACTCTGGGCAAAAATCAGCATGAACGCACGTCTTCTCGGCGGTGCAAAAGAAGTTTCAAGAGAAAACATTGACACTCTCATGGACCTTCGCGTAAACAGATATAAGCTTACAGGTAACCACCCCGGCTACAAAAAATACAATAAATAATTTTTTACCGCATCAATGATGAATTGATGCGGTCTTTTTCTTTTATATATATTGCATTTTATCTCATAATATTGTAAAATAAAATGATATATTATTTCTGTCAGAAAGGAAATCCGCTATGCCTGAGCAAAAGGAAATTGAGATTAAGGGAGTTGTGGAATCCGTTACTTTTCGTAATGATGAAAACGGATTTACTGTTCTTGACCTTGATTGTTCAGGCGACCTTGTAACAGCAGTAGGCGTTTTACCTCATATTGACGCAGGAGAAACATTACGCCTTATAGGTCATTTTGATTTCCACTCGTCTTTCGGCAGACAATTCAAAATCAGACTCTGTGAAAGAGCTATGCCAAAAAGCACTGCAGATTTACTTAAATATTTATCATCAGGTGCAGTAAAAGGAATAGGACCCTCAACTGCAGCAAAAATCATTGAGGCATTCGGCGAAAACACTTTTGATGTGCTTGAAAATGACCCTGACAGATTATCACAGATAAAAGGTATTTCCCTGAATAAAGCGGAACAGATTTCAAAAACATTCCGAGAACAGTTTGCAATAAGAGAAATTATGATCCGCCTCGAGCATTACGGTATGTCACCCTCAGAATGTCTGCATGCTTTTAAAGTTTTCGGCAACAAAACAATTGAACTTATAGAAGATAACCCATATCTTTTGTGTGACGAACGAATCGGAATGGGCTTTGAAAGAGCAGATGCCATTGCAAACAATCTTGTTCTCAGCCCTAATGCTGATTTCCGCACAAGAGCAGGTATAGTATATATTGTAAAGCACAATCTCTCAAACGGACATACTTGTGTACCGCGCCATGCAGTTATAAAATCAGCAACAATGTTCCTGGAAATTTCTGCAGAAAAGGCAAACGAGCAAATTGATGTTTTGATTGAAAACAAACAACTTGTTGAATACGATATGAACGACATAGGTTTTCTTTTTCTTCCCCACATTTATTCGGCTGAAAAAAGAATCTGTGACCGTATAAAACTTATTATTCAGTTCCCTCCTGCAGGTCATAAAACTCTTGAACGTGACCTGAAAAAAATTCAGGAAGACCATAACATACATTACGAAGAAAAACAGCTTGAAGCAATAACCACCGCCATTGAAAAAGGTGTGCTTATCCTTACGGGCGGTCCCGGTACAGGTAAAACAACTACCATTAACGGCATTATTGAACTTTTTGAAACCCAAGGTCTTAAAACTGCATTATGTGCACCTACAGGCAGAGCAGCAAAAAGAATGTCAGAAGTAACCGGCAGAGAAGCAAAAACAATTCACAGACTTCTTGAAGTTGAATTTGATTCGGAAGAGAAACAGACATTCGGCAGAAATATCAGAAATCCTCTGAACATCCAGGCAATTATTGTGGACGAACTTTCTATGGTTGATGTGTGCCTTTTCGCAAGTCTTCTTGATGCACTTCCATTGGGATGCCGAATCGTAATGGTAGGAGACTCCAATCAGCTTCCTCCTGTAGGTTCAGGAAATGTACTTCACGATTTAATCAATTCAGAACTTCTGCCTACCGTTGAGCTTACAGAAGTTTTCAGGCAAGCAATGGAAAGCCTTATTATCAGCAATGCCCACCGTATTGTAAAAGGCGAATCAATTGAAAGAAACGATAAAGATAACGACTTTTTCTTTATGGAACGTACCGTTCCCACATCCGCTGCACAAACAGTCAGCGACCTTTTAGTAAAAAGATTACCAAAAGCCTACGGCTACTCACCTCTTGATGATATACAGATTCTCTGCCCGTCAAGAAAAGGTGAAGCCGGCACAATTAACATAAATCGTCTTATTCAGGCAACACTTAATCCTCCGTCATCTGACAAGAAAGAAATTACTTTCCAGGGTCGTATCTTCCGAGAAGGCGATAAAATTATGCAGGTAAAAAATAATTACGACATTGTCTGGCATAAAGACGGAGAAAGCGGCACAGGTGTTTTTAACGGAGATATTGGTATTCTTCGTAAAGTCGACTTGAACAGCGGTATGATGACAATTGACTACGAAGGAAAAACAACAGAGTATCCCACAGAAAGTTTTTCCGAGCTTGAACTTGCATACGCAATAACAGTACACAAAAGCCAGGGTAATGAGTTTGATGCGGTAATTATGCCCCTTATCGGTCTTCCGCCTCAATTAGCTTACAGAAACCTTTTATACACTGCTGTCACGAGGGCAAAAAAACATATGATAATTGTTGGCAGCATAAAAGAATTGCAGAGTATGATTGATAACAATAAAAAATCAAAGAGATATTCTGCATTAAAGGCGATGCTTGAAGAATGATAAAAAACGAAAAATTCAAAATACGTACTCACATAATAAAACGTCTGATTTATGGTAATAGATGCAGAATCTGCGGAAAGATATCCGAGCTTAACAAAGACATTTGTGACACTTGTATTACAGATAAAATCCGCGTGCCTCAGGAAACACTGTTATCTTTTTCTTATACTGATAAAAATTTTGATAATCTCACCGCACCGTTTTATTATGACAAACCCATCATAAAGTGTATACACAATTTTAAATATAAAAACTTCAAACGTGCGGGAGAGTATTTAGCTTCTGAACTTATCGACGTTATTTCACGTGATTTTTGTGATGAAACACCTGACTTTATTACTTGTGTTCCTATGACAAAAAGAAGAAGATTCAGAAAAAATTATAATCACGGCGAAGTACTCATAAAATATATATCAGAAGCATTTTCCGTGAAAGCTTCTCCCCATCTTCTTAAGAAAATGAAAAACACACGTCCACAGGTAGGTCTTCCGGAAAAAGAAAGACTTAAAAATCTGAAAGGTGCATTTGCAGTAAATTGTAATTTTGATATTAAAAACAAAACCATTCTGATTTGTGATGACGTTATAAGTACAGGCAGCACACTTGAAGAATGTGCGAAAGCTCTCAGGAAAGCCGGTGCAAAACGGGTTATATGTGCCGTCTGTGCACTGAACAACAAAAACTTTTAATTGCCGAAGGAGGTCAGACAAATGCTTGGTGTAAATATCGGAATCGATTTAGGTACCACTTCAACTATAATTTACGTTGAAGGTAAGGGTATTGTAATTTCCGAACCTTCTGCAATAGCATATGACAGCGACACAGGCGATATTATCGCAGTGGGTACAAGAGCCTATGAAATGTACGGTAAAACCCCTGACTGTATAACAGTTGTAAGACCTTTGGAAGACGGTGTTGTTTCTGACTTTACCGCCACACAGCATATGCTTAAATGGTATCTTCATAAAATTGCAGGATATAAATTTTTCAAACCTAATATCGTAATCTGTATGCCCTCAGGCGTTACCGACCTTGAAAAGAGAACACTTCTTGATATTGCCACTCTTTCAGGTGCAGGCAGAGCATGTCTTATAGAAGAACCTCTCGCTGCGGCAGTGGGTGCCGGAATCAATATCGGCAATCCCTCAGGCACAATGGTAGTTGACATCGGTGGCGGAACTACAGATATTGCCGTAATTACTACCGGCAGTATTGCAGTTTCCTCTTCTGTAAAAGGTGCAGGAAACGCTTTTGACAGAGCGATAAAGAATTATCTGAAAAGAGAAAGAAACATAATAATCGGTGTAAAAACCGCAGAAAACATAAAAAAGAAGATTTCCTGTGCAAGATTCAGGCAGGATGAAATTACAATCCTTGCAAACGGAAAAAATTACATCACCAGTATGCCCACTCATTTTGAAATTTCATCTGCAGAAGTCTTTCTTGCAATGAGAGAAGGACTTGAAAGCATAATTGATGGGATTTACAATGTTATGGAACAGACTGCTCCTGACCTGGTTTCCGATATTATGAAAAACGGAATTTATATAACAGGCGGCGGTGCTCTGATTCTGGGCATTGATGAAATGATTGAGCAACGCACAGGAATTATAACCCACATTGCCGATGACCCTCTTAACTGCGTAGCAAAAGGTACGGGGATGGCACTTAAAGATATGAATATCTTACAGAATAACGGTTATATCTTCAAAACACGCGAGCAGGTCAAAGGCTACAGCGAAGACAGTTCAACATAAAAACGGAAAACTCTTAAAGGAGGTTCATATATGGAAATGGATGCATGGAATCTTGGCGTGGAGCCGGGAGGACTTACAAACAAAACGGAAATCAAGCTTCTCATCTGCTATCTTTTAAAGAGTCTTGATGCTCCCCTTTCGAAATTGCAGTTGAGCGATATTATTCAGGGTGAGGGTCTTGCAAATTACTTTGAACTGATTCAGGCACTTGATGAATTAATCAGAGATGACAACGTAAGAATGACCCTTGAGGACACAGACGAAATGCTGACAGTTACTGCAAAGGGCATCGATTCCGTTGAAAATCTTGAAATGGATTTTCTTCCCAGAAGCGTTAAGGAAAAAGCAGTAAATACTGCAATCCGTCTGCAGACTTTGGCAAGAAGAGAACGAGAAAACAAAATTGAAGTTGAGAAAATCGAAAACGGTTTTAATGTGACTTTTTTCTTTGGTGATGAAAAAACTCAGTTAATGAAACTCACAATTTACGTTGCTGACGAAATTCAGGTTGAAACTGTAAAAAAGAATTTTCTCGAAGATCCTATCAAACTTTATTCAGAGATTATAACTTCTCTGACTGTATAAAAAATAAAAAATTTCAGGAGTGATAAAAATGGCAAAATATACTATCGGCCTTGACTATGGCACACTTTCAGGCAGAGCACTTATCGTAAACGCACAGACAGGTGAAGAGCTTGCAAGTTCAGTTTTTGATTATCCCCACGCAGTTATGGACGAATACCTTCCCTCAGGCAAAAAGCTTGGTAACGACTGGGCTTTACAACATCCTCAGGATTATCTTGATGTAATCTATAACACTATTCCCGATGTTATGAAAAAATCAGGTGTAAACAAAGAAGATGTTATCGGTATCGGTATTGACTTTACTGCTTGTACAATCCTTCCTGTAACAGAAGACGGCACTCCCCTCTGTTTCCTTGATGAATACAAAGATGAACCTCATGCTTATGTAAAGCTCTGGAAACATCACGCTGCACAGAAACACGCAAACAAAATCAATGAAATCGCAGAAGAAAGAAATGAACAGTGGCTTAAAAACTACGGCGGCAAAATTTCTTCTGAATGGGCTATTCCGAAACTCTGGCAGATTCTTGAAGAAAAACCTGAACTTTACGACACCATGGACAGTTTCGTTGAAGCCGTTGACTGGGTTGTAAGAATGCTCACAGGAAAAGATGTAAGAAACTCCTGCACAGCAGGTTATAAAGAGATGTGGAATAAAACAACATCTTTCCCCTCAAAAGATTTCTTCAAAGCACTTGACCCCAGACTTGAAAATGTAATTGAAGAAAAAATCAATAAAAACCTTCCCATCACTCCTTCAGGCACTTATGCTGCAGGTCTTTCAAAGGAAATGGCTGACAAAATCGGTCTTTGCGAAGGTACAGCAGTTGCAGCAGGTATTATCGACGCACACGTTTTCGTTCCTGCAGTAGGTATTTCAAAAGCAGGTCAGATGCTTGCAATCATGGGTACATCAACATGCCATATGCTCCTCGGTGAAGAAGAAGTTCAGGTTGATGGCATCTGCGGTGTTGTTGCTGACGGTATTATGCCCGGATTCTACGGTTATGAAGCAGGTCAGGCTTGTGTTGGTGACCATTTCCAGTGGTTTATTGAAAACTGCCTTCCCAAATCATACTATGATGAAGCAGAAAAAGCAGGCATGAATATACATAAATTCCTTCGTTCAAAGGCTGAAAAACAGCGTCCCGGTGAACACGGACTTATTGCTCTTGACTGGTGGAACGGCAACCGTTCAGTTCTTGTTGACGTTGACCTTACAGGTATGATTCTCGGTATGACTCTTCAGACAAAACCTGAAGATATTTACAGAGCATTAACCGAAGCAACTGCATTCGGCACAAGAGTTATTATTGAAGATTTCCGTAAATTCGGTGTTGACGTTAACGAGTTCTTCGCAGCAGGCGGTATTTCACAGAAAGACCCCATGACAATGCAGATTTATGCAGATATCATCAAAATGCCCATCAAAATTGCAGGCAGTGAACAGGGCGGTGCTCTCGGCAGTGCTATCTTCGGTGCAGTTGCAGCAGGTAGTGAAAAAGGCGGTTACGATGACGCATATACAGCATCAGAAGTTATGGGTAAGGTTAAAGACACAGTTTACTATCCCAACGAAGAAGCTTCTGCAATTTATGATAAACTCTTTGAAGAATACAAAATTCTTCACGATTATTTCGGCACAGGCGCAAACGATGTTATGAAACGCCTTAAAGAAATCAAGAAATAATTTTTCAAAAATTACAAGGGCAGATGTTAACCGCATTTGCCCTTTTTTCAGGTGAATTTTATGACTAGAGAAACATATAAAAAACTTGAAAATTATATGCTGGAGTGTATGAAAGATTCTGCACACGACAAGGAGCATATTTGCAGAGTGCTTTATTCGGCACTTGATATAGCAAGTAAAGAAGAAAATGTTGATTACGATGTTCTGATTACTGCTTGTCTTCTTCACGATATTGCACGTGAAGATCAGAATAAAAATCCCGAAATCTGTCACGCAGAATACGGTGCTGAAAAAGCATATAAATTTCTGATTGAAAACAGCTTTGACGAATGCTTTGCAGAGAAAGTAAAGCATTGCATTTCATCTCACCGTTTCAGAAAAAATAATGCCCCCGAAAGTACGGAGGCAAAAATTCTTTTTGATGCTGACAAAATTGATGTGGCGGGAACGCTCGGAATCGCAAGAACCCTTGTGTATCAGGGTGCAATGGAGGAGCCGTTATATTCTGTTCTCCCCAACGGAAAAGTGTCAGATGGAGAAAATGACGAAATCCCCTCATTTTTTCAGGAATATAAATATAAGCTTGAAAAAATCTATTCCCGTTTCTACACTGTTCGCGGAAAAGAAATAGCAGAAGAAAGAAGAAAAACTGCCGTTTCATTTTACAACAATATGCTACGCGAAGTCAGTTCCACATATGAAAAAGGGATGGAATTATTAGATGATATAATCAAATTATAATAAAACCAACATCAGTGACAGCTTAAAATTATTCTTCCATCTGTTTGCCGAGAAACGAGGCAGCAACCTGAATAAGCTTTGTTTCGGTTTCAGTGATTGTTTTGCCGTCTTCTGAAGCAAGCAGCACAACTGCGCCCAACACATCGCCGCTACCGATAATGGGGTACGCCACGGCAGCAGGTCGGTCAATTCCCTCTGCAGGGATAAGTTTATGGGACGACTCTGTCTGCACAAAACCGGAACGGTTTTCCATAATATCTTCAAGCTCGGGACTTACTCTTCGGTCAAGAACTTCCTTTTTGGGAATACCTGCGCAGGAAATGACGTGGTCGCGGTCAAAAATAAGCACGGGCAAATCTGTACTTCTCCCAAGTACCTCCGCGTACTGCTTTGCAATGTTTGAAACTTCACCGTTGGGTGAATATTTTTTGAAAATAACCTCACCGTCACTTGCAGTAAAAATTTCCAGCGGGTCACCCTCGCGGATACGCATTGTTCTTCTGATTTCTTTTGGAATAACCACCCTGCCTAAATCATCAATTCTTCTGACAATACCTGTTGCTTTCATAGTATATATCATTCTCCTTTACAAATACATTGTAGGGGCGATTCACGAATCGCCCATTCAGATTTTCTGCTAACCTTGCGGGGCATTGGTGAATGACCCCTACGCAAAAAATTCAAATTGTGATGTTAGTATCTGTAAGCAAAGGAGAATTATACTTGCAAAGAAATTTTTGATATGTTAATATAATTTTGAAAATGCAGTAGGGAGAGATACATCGTGAAACAGATTCTTTTGAGCACAGACGGACCGATATCGCTGTATGAAGTACCGGACAAAGTTGCAGAAAATTTGTGTAAATATTGTAGTGATTTTTTAGATTGGATAGACTACGCTCCGGAAACAGAACATTTCCGAAAAGAAGGTTATTGCTCTGAAGCAGAATTTATAAACTATATTAACACAAAGATTCAGCATAATTGTTTTCATAAATCACGTTTAATAAGAATAGTAGGAAAAGAAAAAATCCCTAATCAATACAAAAAACTACCATATTTCAATTTCTGAATTTCTTTAATAAACGAAAAAACGGAGTGGATTTTTCCACTCCGCTTTTTAATCTAATTATGTATTCTTCATAATAACAGAACCGATGCTGTCGCCTACGTGTTCGCAGGCATCGGCACAAGCTTCAAAACAGTCATATATTTTTGTAAGTGAAACAACTTTAAGAACATCTGTCTGATTTTTTGTAAGCTCACGCAAGGATGTAAGATAAAGTGTGTCACATTCTTCTTCAACATCATTAAGTGAAATAACAAGAGATTGAATTTTTTTAGAACGCTTGAAGTTTTCAAACTCATCCATAAGTTCACAAATAAGCTCGCAGGATTTAACAATTTTTTTTGCAAAGTCAATAGCAGATGAGTCTACTGACTGAACATTATAGATATAGAATTTCTGCAAAATTTCTTCAATTTTATCTGTAACCTTATCAAGATTGTGGCTTAACATATCCAAATCTTCACGGTCAACAGGGGTTACGAATGCTTTTGCAAGAGCTTTATCCATCTCGTGCTTTTTAACATCTGCGCTATGCTCAATTTCGTGCATTTTTTTGAGCATTGTTTCAATTTCTTCCGGTTTATAATTTTCAAGACATTCTACAAGATACAATGCCGCCTTTTTTGCGAGTTCAGCACTTGCCGCAAAGTTTTCAAAATAAAATTTATCGCCTTTAGCCATTTTTCAACATTCCTTTCTGTCAGCTCGTATTATGTGAACATATACATAAATAATTTCGTCATCAAAAAGCCTACAAGACCGCATCCGGGGAAAGTAAGCACCCACGTAAGCACCATTTCCTTAACAACACCGAAGTTTATTGCAGACACTCTTTTAACTGCACCAACACCCATAATTGAGGTTGTTTTTGCGTGAGTTGTTGATACGGGAAGACTGAATACAGAGCAGAACAAAAGTGAAATTGCTGCTGCAATATCTGCTGAGAAGCCCTGATATTTTTCAAGCTTAACCATATCCATACCAACTGATTTGATAATCTTTTTACCGCCCATTGCTGTACCTGCAGCCATAATAACGGAACAAAGAATCATCAACCACATATAGTCTTTTGCGATATTGATATCACTCGGCAAGCCTTGTCCTTGTGACATGTATACGCAAAGAAGCACAACACCCATAAATTTCTGACCGTCCTGTGCACCGTGCATAAATGCCATTGATGCAGCACCGACAATCTGTGCACCTCTGAAAAACGGCTCTGTTTTCGGTCTGTCAGCTTTATAGAAAAGCATTGTAACAACCTTGCACACAATCCAGCCGAGTCCGAAACCGAGAAGGACCGAAATAAAGATACCGTAAATAACTTTAATCCATTCCTGACCATTTACAGCTTCAAAGTTACCGTGAAGTGCAATAGCACTACCTGTAAGACCTGCAATAAGAGCATGGCTTTCACTTGTGGGGATACCGAAAATCCACGCAAGAGTTGCCCACAACACAATTGCAAAAAGTGCCGCACTCAACGCTATAATCGCAAGTTTAGGGTCTGAACCGAAATCCACCATTTTGGTGATTGTTTCCGCAACGGTTGAGTTGATAAGCGTCATAATAAAAACGCCGAGAAAATTGAAAACTGCCGCCATAAGAATTGCAGCTTTGGGAGGCATGCACCTTGTTACAACACATGTTGCAATGGCATTAGGTGCGTCAGTCCAGCCGTTTACAAGGATAACACCCATTGTGAGTGCTACCGCAATGAAAAGCAAGGGATTTGCAACCATCTGCCCCCAGAATTCCATAATTGAAGACATCTGCATCGTTCCTTTCGCCAATATTTTTTGCAACGATTAAATGCAATTATATTTTACTTTTTACTACGTGATTTGTCAATGTGTTTTATTACTTTTTGAAAATATTTTTACCCGCTTCAAGTATTATTTCTTTTCCGTTAATTTTAAGAACTGCATTTATTTTTTCAGGAATGGTTACTGCGATTTCATCTTCGTTATACTCAACTGAAAATTCGCCTTTAACTGTTGTGATTTTGCCACTTGCAAAAGGAATTTCTTCCATACACACAGGCTCGATAATCACCTTTTCATATGCAACTGAATCTTCTGCCTGACGTATACCGAGAATATATTCGAAAAGATATCTTGTAACTGCACCAAACATCGGGTGACACTGTGAACGCACACCGTTCCAGTATTCAAGAATTGTTGTGGCACCGTTTTTAATCTGATTATAGAACGAAATTTCTTCCTTTGAAGTGAGAAGCATTGAGGCAATATCGCTTCTTCCTTTTTCAAAAAGAACACGTGTTGCAATATCTGTGCCGAAGATACCTGTGTCGTACATTTTTCTGTTACGATATTTTTTAATCATTTTATCAAATGTACGTTCATCGCCTAAGTTGAGGTCAACTGCGAAAGCATTTGCACCTTGTTCATTGAACGCGAAATCACCTGTTTCAGACGAAAAATATGCTTTTGTTATTGCTTCCTTTTTCTTTGCAATACGATTTTCAATTTCTTCTTTGTATAAATTATTCCCGATAACTTCACCAATTTCGAGGAAATATTCCATTGATTTAATGTAGAAGTATGTATTTACATAAGGTTCGGGAATTGTGTTTGCACATAGTTTATTAAGTCTGTTCTGTTCAGGCACACACCAATCACCCAGGCACCATACGCCCGGCAAATCTGATGTAACAAGTTCATTTTCGCTGTGGCTTTCAAGATAAGAAAACCACTTATACATTCTCGGGAAAGTTTCTTCAAAAATTTCCTTTTCGCCATAGAATTTATAATACATATATGGCACAACGACTATTGCACAACCCCATCCGCCGGGACCGCCGCCTGACTGTACAAAGGGTGCTGTGTACTGAATGTGTCCTGTTTTTTCATCCTGACAGTCGCAGATGTCACCAATCCATTTTTTATAAAATTTCTGTGCATCAAGCTGTGTCATTGCAGCAGCACATGTAAGCTGACCGTCGCCTGTATAACCGCGTCTTTCAGTATGAGGACAGTCTGACGGAATACCGCAATGCATATTTGCAAGTTGAGTTCTTATGTATGCTTTATAAAGATGGTTAAGTGTACTGTCACTACATTCGAATGATGATGTAACTTTCACGTCGCTATGAGTAACGTCACAGGAAATGATTTCCACGTCACCCTCGATTTCAAAGTATCTGAAGCAAAGCCATGTAAAATAAGGGAAAAGGATTCTCTCTTTTTCATCAGTAATATAAACTGTATGCTGGTCATAAATATGCTCTTCATCAAGATTTCCGTTTTCATCAAGAAGTTCACTATATCTGACTTTTATTGTCTGGCTTTTTGTACTTCTGAGAACAACATACCCCGCAAAAACTTCACCTGCATCGTAGATATTGTTACCCAGATATTCAGGTGTTATTTGTCTTGCAACTTTGTCAGCAGGACAATCCTGAAGTAAAAATTTTGTATCGGGTGCAGACTGAACTTTAACGTTTTCCCATTCTGATTCAAGTGTGTAATCGTGAGTTTCTCCCCTTATCACATCAGCCTCTTTCACGAAAGATGGTCTCATTTTTTCACTGCCGTCTGAGCAGACTGTCTTTGTTTGACCTGATTCATCTGTAACGTCAATTTTCCAGCAGATTTTCGCAGTACCGTAATCATATTCTTCATAAAAACCTGAACCGAGCATAAACAGGATTTCATTTTTACCTGTTTTCAGGTAATCGGTAATGTCATACTGCGGACAATAAAGTCTGTGACGGAATTCCTCATCAAAGGGATGACCGCCATATTCCATATTGAATCTTTTTTCAAAATCAGTATTCAGTGGCTGAAAAAGGTCATCACTCACCTTTTTGCCGTTTATGTAAAGTCTGAAAGAGCCAAGACAACCGATTGTTATGATTGCTTTTAATTTTTCTTCAGATTCAAATTCAGATAATATTTCTACAGGACAAGACTTTTCTCCTGAGCCTATCCATTTGCACATTGTAAGATTCATAAGAGCACCTCCGTAATTTATTTATACCATATACATAAAAGATAATCAATCATTTTTTACCGAATAAATTACTGTCACAAAAAAATAACGGTGTAATCCCAAATGAGATTACACCGTCTTATTGTTATTACAATCAGTCGTCTTCTTCGCAGTCACAATCGCAATCGAAATCGAATTCGAGAGTTTCGTGGCAAGCGGGACATTCAATTGCACCTTCGTCGAGGATGCTTTCGTCAATGCAGATTACTTCGCCGCATGAGGGACATTCAACTTCAAAGTAGTCATCGTCGCAGCAGCCGCAGTCGCAATCGTCATCACAGCAATCGCAATCGTCATCAAAATCTTCATAAACAAATTCTTCGAGTTCATCAAGATCTTCGTCAACTGCATCAAGCTGTTCCTGCATTTCGCCCATGATTTCATCCTGTTCTTCGATATCATAAGCAACATCTTCAAGAACTGCAATGATTTCTTTGATAAGTTTAACTTCATCTTTGCCGTCGTCAAGTTTCATACCGTCTGCAAGGCCTTTGATGTAAGCAATTTTTTCTGCAAGTGTCATAATTTCTACACTCCTTTATTTTAATTAGTTTAAACGCGTATTTAATAAATCGGCATAAACTCAAACACGTTTATGCTGCTTTATCTGCAATTTGTCTTATGCACGAGACATGTATTCGCCTGT
>JAZQWT010000037.1:0-3360 GCA_045632485.1 Acutalibacteraceae bacterium | reverse complement strand
TGTGATAATTGCTGCGATATCCATATTATGAAATCTCCTTTCAAAGTTTATTACATTGCCATTATACAATTTTTCATACACATTGTCAAGAAACGCTGATAATTTATAATAATTCTTTAAATTTATGCTATCACTGATGTCAGTTTTATAATAATTGCAAGCACATTACACGTAGTTAATTATTGACACATATATAAATTATAATTTATATGTGTGTTCAGATGTTATATCGTAGGGAACGGCGGTTTCCGACGTTCCGTTATTTCATGCGTAAAATTCAGACGGGTCATTCGTGAATGACCCCTACTCTTCTTTCAATCGGTGAACGTGGGGGCGATTCACGAATCGCCCGTAAATACACGTAAATCAACGGTTTGTCGGCAAGCGCCAAACCCTACACAGTTAAAAGTAATTGCCTAATAAATTATAAATTACCACTGAAATGAGAAAAACAAAAAGGCCCCCTTGCCTAAAGGGGGCTGGCAAAACCATAGGTTTTGACCGGGGGATATTATTTTAAGTTTATTCAAATCAACTTTTATCCCTCCACCGCTTACGCGGTCCCCCTCCCTTTAGGCAAGGGAGGCAACGATTAATTTTAACAACTCGATAAATTATAGTTTATATGTGCATCAATAACTAACTACGGGTAATACACTGACGATTATTATAAAACTGACATCGGTGATAGCATAAAAAATCTCCCCTTGAAAACGCAAGGGGAGATGTCGTTTTCGTGAGAAAATGACAGAAGGGATTTTTCGCTTAAATTATAATTTTCTGAAATACTGGTAACACAAAATGCCGACAGGGTTTCCTGCCGGCATATAATTTAAAATTTTACATTTTCTTAACGCCGAATGTTACTTTTTCGCCGTTAATATCCCATTCTGCAGTGTGACCGTCAAGTGAGCCGATTACAAACTCATCTGCAAGAACGTCTGTCATAATTTCTTCTTTATTCTTTGTAAAGATGTCAGCAAGTTTATCGTTGCCGTCAATGTAAACTGTAATATGGTCAGGCACATCGAAATCAGCGTCTTTTCTCATTGTCTGGATTTTTGATACCATTTCACGAACAAAGCCTTCTTCAATAAGTTCAGGTGTGAGAGTTGTGTCAATAGCAACTGTTACACCGCCTTCTGCAAGTGAGAAGAAGCCTGTTTTCTGTGTTGCTTCAATAAGAAGGTCTGATTCTTCAAGGTCAATTACCATATCGCCAAGGTCAAGCTTGAGAACACCTGCCCCGTCAAGCTCTTTCTTAGCTGCACTGCCGTCGATTTCAGAAAGTTTTGTTCTGATATCGTTAAGTCGTTTGCCGTACTTGGGTCCGAGAGTTTTCATCTGAGGTTTGAAGTTGTATGAAAGCATACCATCAACATCTTCGATGAATGAAACTTCTTTGATGTTAAGCTCGTCTTCTATAATTGTCTTATAGAAATCGTTAAGTTCTCTTTCACCTTTTACGAACATCTTGCCCAGAGGCTGACGGTTTTTGATATTTGAACCGTTTCTTGCTGCACGTCCGAGAGTAACGATTTTGAGAACTTCATCCATATTTTCTTCAAGTTCTTTATCGATAAGATCTTCCTGAATTTCAGGGAATGAGCAAAGGTGGATACTTTCTTCTGCGTCTGCGTCAACTGAACGGACAAGGTTCTGATAGATTTCTTCTGAAATAAAGGGAACCATAGGTGCTGCAGTTTTTGCAGTCGTTACGAGGGCTGTATAAAGAGTCATATAAGCATTAATCTTATCCTGAGTCATTTCCTGTGCCCAGTAACGTTCACGTCCGCGACGAACGTACCAGTTACTCATTTCGTCTACAAAGCTCTGAAGTGCTTTTGCAGCTTCGGGGATTTTGTAGTTTGAAAGGCAATCGTCAACGTCTTTTACCATTGAGTTAAGACGTGAAAGAAGCCATTTATCCATAACTGAAAGCTTATCAACTTCAAGTGAATACTTTGTGGGGTCAAATGAGTCAATATCTGCATAAAGCACATAGAAAGCATATGTGTTCCACAATGTACCCATAAATTTACGCTGACCTTCTGTTACTGCTTTTGCGTGGAAACGGTTGGGAAGCCAGGGAGCAGAGTTGGTGTAGAAATACCAACGGATAGCGTCTGCACCGTGTGCTTCAAGAGCATCAAAGGGGTCTACTGCGTTGCCTTTTGATTTTGACATCTTCTGACCGTTTTCATCCTGAACGTGACCGAGAACAATAACGTTTTTGAAAGGTGCTTTATTGAAGATAAGTGTTGAAATTGCAAGAAGTGAATAGAACCAACCTCTTGTCTGGTCAACTGCTTCTGAAATGAAGTCTGCAGGGAACTGTGCTTCAAATAAATCTTTGTTTTCAAAGGGATAGTGGTGCTGTGCAAAGGGCATTGCACCTGAATCGAACCAACAGTCGATAACTTCGGGAACACGTGTCATATTCTTACCGCAAACAGGACATTTAACGTTCACTTCATCGATATAAGGTCTGTGAAGTTCAATATCGTCAGGGCAATTATCTGACATTGATTTGAGTTCTTCAATACTGCCGATTGAGTGTCTGTGTCCGCATTCGCATTCCCAGATATTAAGAGGAGTACCCCAGTAACGGTTACGGCTGATGCCCCAATCCTGAACATTTTCAAGCCAGTCACCGAATCTGCCTTTACCGATGCTTTCGGGAATCCAGTTGATTGTGTTGTTGTTTTTAATAAGGTCATCACGAACTTCTGTCATTCTGATGAACCATGATTCTCTTGCATAGTAGATGAGAGGAGTGTCGCATCTCCAGCAGTGAGGATAGCTATGCTCAAATTTAGGAGCATCAAAGAGAAGTCCTCTTTTTTCAAGGTCGATAAGAACGTGTTTATCGGCATCTTTGCAGAACATACCTGCGAAAGGAGTTTCCTCTGTCATATTACCCTTACTGTCAACAAGCTGAACAAAGGGAAGGTCATATTTTCTGCCTACATTTGCGTCGTCTTCACCGAATGCAGGAGCAATGTGAACGATACCTGTACCGTCTGTAAGTGTAACGTAACTGTCGCATGTTACGAAATATGCCTTTTTGTGCTGTTTTTCGATAATTTCGCCACAGCAGTCAAACAAAGGTTCATATTCTTTATATTCAAGGTCTTTACCTACATAAGTTTCAATAACTTCATAAGGTGCAGTTTCCTTTTCGCCACCGAGAATTTTTTCGCAAAGTGCTTCTGCAAGGATATAAGTATAACCGTCTGCAGTCTTTACTTTAACGTAATTTTCTACAGGGTTTACGCAAAGTGCAAGGTTAGAAGGAAGTGTCCAGGGAGTTGTTGTCCATGCAAGGAAGAAAGCATCTTCGCCTTTGATTTTAAATCT
>JAZQWT010000036.1:0-2017 GCA_045632485.1 Acutalibacteraceae bacterium | reverse complement strand
CCCTTATCGCCGGGGTTTAACTGGGGTGTAGGTTTCTGGTAAGGGTTTACGGTTGTATTGTAATCAACACTTTCGCCATTGAGCGAAGTTATCGGCGTGCTTGCTGTTTGACTTTGCTGTAAATTTGAACTGTATGGACCGGTAATTGCCGGGTCAATAGTGTCAAAAAAGTTACTGCCGACAGTCTGTGCCTGAGTTGTAGGAATAAGACCACCTAAATCAAAATCTTCAAACACATTTATAACACCGTCAATTTTGTTACCGACTTGCTGAGAAACGTCGTTATCCTGAAAAACGCTCTCAACAACTCCACCGACCATATCGCCGATGCCATCGCCACCGATATTACCTAAAGCGCCCAAAAGACCACCACTTGTAGTTGCGGTTGTTCCATCGTTATAAGTAACATTTTCATCGTCGTCAAACATATCGTCTGCTAAATCATTACTCGTAGCCGACGCCACCATTAACACGGAAGAAAGTAAGACAACAAATGAAAGTAAAAACAATAAAATTCGCTTCATATTTCACTCTCTTATTACACTTAAAAATAGACATACTTTCATACATATCGCATTATATCACAACTATATTAAAAAAATCAATTACAACTATGCACAAATTAACATTTTTGTAACAATTTCCTATATGAATTAAGGGATTTTGTATAATTTGATGATACCATAAAAAAATTGTGCAAAAATCAATAAAAATGATGCCAGACGTTCAGTCTGACATCATAAAAATTTATTCACCTAAAATAATTTCCGGATTATTGAAGATTTCTTCAAGTTTCCATATAAACGGAGAAACCTCTGAGAAATCCAATGCTCTGTGGTCAAAACAGATTGTAAGCGGAAGAATTGTTCTTATTTCAATTTTTTCTTCACCGTTTTCGTCTTTAACAACTATCGGTCTTCTTTGTGCAGCGTTTACAGCCATAGCACAAACCATCGGAGGTATAATCATAAGAACACTTGCATCCCCTTGAAGCCCTCTTACAAGATTACCTACATTTGAAACGAGGAAGGTACCTTGTGCTAAATCATCCTTTGTAATTCTGTCGGTTTCGGGAATTGCATAATAAGCCTTTTTCTCAGCACCCTTTAAAGTAACAACTCTGTGTTTTTTCTGTGATTTTGCACCGAAAATTCTTAAAGCCGCCTTAATAAAATGACCTTTTTTAAGAGCCTTTATAGTATCTTGAATTGAAACTGAGTAAAGTGCTTCTGTAAGATTTGTATTTGCAAGTTTCCTGTTAATATCTGCAGTATATTTTGCAATATCCTGAAGAGATTTATTACCCATATCTTTCATATTAACAGTCATCATAGAGCCATCAGGAAGCGGCCACGGAACCGAAATGTCAATATTGTCGAAGGTAGTAACCTTGCCTCTAACAAGTTTTTTTTCAAAATGCATGTGAGAGTTCATTTCAGGTGCAGCTTTTAAGCCCTCTGAAACAGCTTTCAAAAGAACGCCGTTAAAGGTTAATTTGTACTCATCATCTTTATGTTTTTCACCGTACTCCTTAAATGCAACCTGAAACTTTGTAATATCTGCATCATAAGTATAGCAAACGTGCGGAATATTCTTCCAGCTTTCGCTTGTCATATTAGCAACAATTTTTCTTTGAATACCAAATCTTGTAATGTGTCTGATTGCCATTTTCTTTAACTCCTTTTAGTTTTAAGAGAAATAACCGATATCTGTAAGTTCTTGTTTTAATGAAGCCTTTTCCACATCTGTAAGCGGTGTGCCCGGGAATACTGCTTCACCTGAATCAATACCTAAAAGTGTAAGAATATATTTAATTGAACGAATAACACCATATTTAATAATAAGTGTAACCACTTTATTAATCTTGTATTGTTGTTCTTGTGCCGCTCTTATATCGCCCTTCATAAATAAATCGTAAAGTTTAACATAATCTGAACAAAGCACGTTGTACGTTGAACCGATACCGGCATCTGCACCCATTGAAAGACCACAAAGGAGCATTTCATCAGGTCCGTTG
>JAZQWT010000035.1:0-29275 GCA_045632485.1 Acutalibacteraceae bacterium | reverse complement strand
AGGTCCTTTTAATTGTTGTAAAGCTGTCCTTCCGTCAATGATAAATAATAAAAGCGGAAAAATTGTAAATATTTCTTCAATGTGGGGAATATGTGGTGCTTCGTGCGAAGTGCATTATTCTGCATCAAAGGCTGCAGTCATAGGAATGACTAAAGCTCTTGCAAAAGAATTAGGCCCATCATCAATTAATGTAAACTGTGTGGCACCGGGACTTATTGATACAAAGATGAATTCAAATATCAGCAGTGCAGATATAGAATCTTTTGTAGACGATATTCCTTTGATGAAAATCGGAAAGCCTGCTGATGTAGCACAGATGGCATATTTTCTGTGCTCAGAGCATTCTGATTATATTACAGGACAGGTTTTTTCTGTTGATGGCGGTATGGTTATTTGAAAAAAATAAACTAATTCAACATAAATATTAAAAATCTCTTGATTTTTACAAAGTTTTATGGTAAATTTATATGGATATATAATAACTTCCGAATTGGAGGAATAAAAAATGGCAAATTGTCCTAATTGTGGTGTACATCTTAAGAAAACTTATTGGAAACCTAATTGCCCTAATTGTAATGTTAATATTTTCTATAACGGCATGCAGGAACGTCTTCAGAACGATATTCTTACAGCTGAGGAATCACTTAACAGAATGTATGGAATGCTTGATAGAGCTAAGGCTTCTTATGTAGGTTCAAAGCTTGCAATTGCAAGAATTATCCTGAGCCTTATTCCTATCGGTGCTTTGTTCCTTCCTCTTGGAAAACTTGCGGTTAATGTTCCTTTTGTATCTGCTGAGTTTTCAATTGACGCATTAGCAATTTATAATACAGTATCAACTCTTGACTTCGGCGGATTGTTTGGTATGCTTTCATCTCCGAATTTATCAGCTGCGGTAATACTTTATGCTCTTTCTATTGTGTTTATTGCTCTTGGTGCTGTTGGTTCACTTGTGGGATTTATTCTTCTGTTCCTCTCATGCTCACCTAAAGGCATTCAGCGTAACCTTGGTTTCTCTTTCAGCGCTTTAGGTTGTTACGTTCTGAGTGGTCTGATGTTTATCCTTTCAGGTTCACAGTTTGCATCAGTTCTTGGTGATGGTTTCTCAGCATCAATTTCATTCGGATATCCGATTCTTCTTGTTTTGGCTATAGCACCTATTGTTATCAACTTTATGATTAAGAAGAATCCCATCGTTGTTGTTTCTTCTGCTGAAAAGAAAAAGAAAGAAATCGCAGAAAAAGCTGCTCAGATGGCTGCTGATCTTGCTGAAGAACAGAGAAAACAGGAAGAACAGAGAATGATCGAAGAAGCTTATGCAGCTGAACAGGCAAAAAAAGAAAATAAATAAAATTTATTGACTTTGACTCCGGAAACAATAATGTGTTTCCGGAGTTTTTTATTATACTTTAATGTTTTTTCATTTTATGAAAATAATTTGTGTGCTGTGTTGACTTTAGTGTGTTAATGTGTTAAAATCTATTTGTTAATAATTAATTAATTAATTAATATTTCAGACTGTGTGGTGATGTTTATGTCTTATCAGGTGTGCACCCTAAATTGCCCGTCATGCGGTGCTCCTGTGTCTTTGAATGACGAGGCATGCGAATATTGTTCAAGACCCTTGATTATACGCACTTTCAACAGTGTTAATTCTATGCCGTTAACAGATATAAATAAGCAAACATCTATGTATAATAAAGCGATGTCTGATGTGCCTGAAGACAAAAAGGTGAATCTCTCTGCAGCCTATTGTTATCTTAAATTGAAAATGTATGATAAAGCTTCGTCTTGTTTTTCAAAAGCTATTGAAGATAATTTTGATGATTCGGAAGCGTTTTTTTATGCAGCAATAAATGAACTGAAGGGTAAACGCCCTTTTCTTGCACCAAAGGCTTCAATTGAAAAAGCCGAAGAATATCTTAATGCAGCAATTATGATTGAACCCAAAGGAATATATTATTACTTGTGGGCTTACATAAGAAATGATTTTTATCTTAAAAAGTTTCTGAGAGTAAAACCTGACTATAAAGAATTGCTTTCAGATGCTCAAAGTTGTGGGTTGTCACAAACTGATGTGGCGGAATTATTCGGAATTCTGGGTGTCGCAAGACCTCCTGAATTATAAATTTTTAAAAGGGGAATTATTATGGACAATGTAACAAGAAAATCGAAAGTTTATGCCTATTTTTATGGGGCAAACAAAGTTTTTCAGCAGTTTCTTTGCGCTCTCGGTGTATTGGTGTTTTCTTTGACTTTTATCGGTCAGGAAGCAACAACTGCAAAAAGCAGAAATTTATATGATAAGTATAATGATCTTAAAGTTGTATCTGATGAACTTCATTCAGAATATTTAGATCTCTATAATGATATTTATTATGAACTTCCTTATGATGTGCGTTACGATGTTATGACACAGGGCGAAAAAATTGAAGCAAATCTTCCTGATTTTGCAGCTCAGATCGAAGAATGCAATACTGCTCTTGAAGCTTATCAGGAAGCATATGCAGAAACTGAAGAAGCTTATGAAAAATATCAGAATAACTCATCAAACGGTGATGCATATGCACTTTTCTCTGTAGTTGGTGTGATTATGTTCGCTGTGGGTCTTATCTGGATGCTTATCAAATCAAAGACTTCAGGATTTAAAGACGGCGAAGCTGCATACGACGAAACTCTTCAGATTAAAATTGAAGAAGCTAAAGAAAAAGCTCTTGAAAAAATCAATATTGTTGCTGAACAGGTTGAAATGGTTGATCCTGTTATTCTCAGCGGTATTGCTGAATACGACGGTGATTCAGGTGCAGCAAGAAAAAACATCTTCTTAAGAGTATTCTCAAGATTTATGAAGTTCTTTGTTGATGCAAAAGGTCTTGTTGTTTTCCTCATTTTTGATGTTGTTTTATTTGGTCTTGGTATGCTCCTTGCACAGACCGGTGCAGCAATTGTTCCTATTCTTGTATTTGTAGCTTACGCTGTTCTGATGGGACTTAAGGTTCACAAGAAATATGAAGTTAATTCATACGTTAATCCTAAAACAATCGAAAAACTTGAAAAATTCAATCCCACATTCATGCTTCGTATAGGCAGTGATGATGCAATCAGAGTTTCACTTCCTGCAATCACAGTTTACATGTTTGGTGAAGACCAGCTTTATATGTATTATCAGTATCTTGATATCGTTACAGGTAATATTTTCAGCGAAGGCGTTCACGAATATTTCTATAAGGATGTTGTTGGTGTAACATCATCACAGGAAGTTAAAAAGGTATTCAAACGCCAGGGCTTATTCAAGGTAAGAATTATCGCATACCTCAGAGAAAAGATTGCTGTTGTTACAAGCGGTTGTACACACAGAGAAAGTTACATAACACCTATCGGACAGTCACTTCTTGACACAAACTTCGTTGGAATGAGAAATCTCATCAGACAGAAGAAAGAAGAAAAATAATTTTTATAAAACCGTGTAGTGTTTTATATTGTTATGAAATGATTGGATATACTAAAATATTAGATACACACTGTACAGCCACAAGTTTTGTGGCTGTTTTTACTGCTTTTAAAAAATGAAAATGTTAAGAGATTTTTTGTATTGATATTATTTTTTAAATATGATATTCTTTAAGTAAATGCAGAAATAAAATTATACCGAGGATGTGAGAAGATAGACTATGATGGTAACTGTTTGTTTAAGTGAACTCATTAAAAACATTTTCGGTATAACGACAGAAATTTTAATATTAAAAAAGCTTTTTAATATTAAAAATAGTGTCAGCAAACTTTGGATAGGTTTGGTTTCAATTGTTTTTGTTTTTATGTCAATTTTGCCTTTGTTACTGTTAGGAAACACAGAGGAAACTAAAGATATTGCAGATATTGTTACGCTTTTAGCATTTATTTCTTACCCGTATCTTTTCTTTAAGTCAGAAAAGAGAAGTACATTGCTCTGGTCAGGGTTAATAATAAATGCGACGGCAGATTTTCTTATCTTGATGATTTCCTTGCCATTTGATAACATATCAACATTGACAAATAACCTGATATATTGTTTGCTTTACCTTCTGCTTATAATATTTTCTGTTATATGCAGCAAAAGGAATTTTTGTATAATAAATGGTGAATTTTTTGAAAAAATTCCTGTTATTATTTATGTAGTTATTTTGTTGGCAGAGCTTGCGGCTTTTTATATGGTGATGCTTACAAAGAATGCTGATTATCAGAAAGAAATATCAGATGCGTTAATAGTTATTCTGGCAGCATTGGTTGTTGTGTGTATTGTTTTTGTTGTGGTTATGCTTGTTCGTCTTACAGAAAAACAAAAACATTCTGAAAAAGCCTTGGAAATTCAACTGCAGCACAATGAAACCATACAAAGCAGAAACAAAGATATTAGAAAATTCAGGCACGATTATAAAAATCATATGATGTCCCTTGAGTTGCTTTTGGGTGATGGTCGTTTTGATGAGGCACAGGAATATGTGACAAAACTGAATTCTTTATCGGAAGTGAATATCAAAAATTTTTTCACCGGAAATACTCTTGCAGATGCAATATTGTCTGTTAAGTGTTCAGATGCAATCAGCAAAGGTGTTGATATTACTTTTGAAGGAAGTATTCCTGCTTATGGTATAGAAAATTATGATTTATCTGTGATTCTCGGTAACGCTCTTGACAACGCAATAAGGGAATGTGAAAAAATTTCCTCTTGTGAAATAAATGTTTTCTCAAAGAGGGCGGGAGATTTTTGGGTGCTGAAAATTACCAATCCTGTAAAAGAAAATGTGCCGATAGTAAACAATACTGTTGCCACAACAAAAATGGACACAGAAAACCACGGTTTTGGTATTGCACAGATTAAATCGGCTGCAAAGAAATACAACGGAACGGTAAATATTGAATGTGTTGGAGAAATTTTCACCATAGAAACCGGATTGATAATCAGGGAGGAAAAAAGATATGAAACAGTTGAAAAGTAAAATAAAAAAATCAATCAGCATTTTGCTTGCGTGCGTTATTGCATTAAGCGTTTTTGCTGTAGGTGTTTCTGCTGAAGATGCTGCATGGCCTGAATATGTAAAATATACCATAACGGACGGCGAAGCAGAAATTACTTCGTGCAGTTGTCGATTCACTCGCTACGAAACAGTTGTTATTCCTGAAACAGTTGAAGGCTGTCCGGTGGTAAGCATTCGTCCGGCAGCTTTTGAACATTGTATTTATCACGATACAATTCTATTGCCCTCAACTATTAAAAGTATAGGCAATCGTGGTCTTGATGGCAACTTCAAAAAGATAGAAGTTGATGAAAATAACCTTTATTATTCATCGGATGATTATGGTGTATTGTATAACAAAAATAAAACTGAAATTGTGCAGTATCCTACCGGTAAAAGCGAGACAAGTTACATAGTACCTGTTGGTGTTGAAACTATAGGAAAGTTTTCGTTCTACAGCTCATATATAACTGAAATTACTTTTTCTGATACTGTGAAAATAATTGGATTATCAGCTTTTGATGATAATAATGGTCTTGAAATAGTGGATATACCGGATAGTGTAGAAAAAATTGATAGTTATGCTTTTTCAGGGTGCGATAAATTAAAAGAAATTAATGTTGGAAAAGGTGTCAGCATAATAGGTTACAGAGCATTTAATTCTAGCATAGAACGTGTAAATATTTCTGCGGATAACAGGTGCTTTTTCAGCGATGAAAAAGGTGTGGTTTATACCAAAGATACGAATCTGCTTTTTTATTATCCCAGAGGAAATACAGATGATAAGTACATTATTCCCGAAGGTGTGGTGGGCTTTGGAACAGAGGCACCTGATACAACTTTTTTGAAAGAATTAGTTATTTCTTCAACAGTTAAGGATATAGACAGACCTTTTGATACATGTAAAGCTCTTGAACGTATAACAGTAGTAGAGAATAATCCTTATTTCAGTAATGATGAATTTGGTGTTCTTTATAATAAAGATAAAACAGAACTTGTGCGTTGCCCTCGTGCAGTGACTTTTACTTCTTATGTTGTTCCGGATAACGTTGAAAATCTTGGTAAATATGCTTTTGCTGATTGTAAAGCATTGGAAACTATCCAGCTCAGTCCTAATATTACAAAGATATCACAGTTTGCGTTGAGAAATTTAAAAGCGCTTAAAACTCTTTATCTTCCTGCCGGTGTTAAGTCGTTTGGTGAGCAGAGTTTTTTAGGCACAACCAATGTTACTGATATCTATTATTACGGAACGGAAAAACAGTGGAACAGTTTAGGCGGAAAAGATTACTTACAGAATGATATTCTCAAAACTGCAACTATTCACTTTAACTATGGTGTTGCAAGTGGTTCCTGTGGTGAAAGTTCAACCTGGTTATTTAACGAAGAAAACGGTTATCTTACAATCAGCGGAAACGGTGTACTTGAAGAAAAAACAAGTTTCAATGATTATGGCTGGTATAGCTTCAAGGATAAAATTACTTATGTTGAAGTGCAGAGTGGAATCACAAATGTTCCTGCATTTGCATTTGAGGGTTGCACAGAGCTTAAAGAAGTTTATCTTTCAGAGACAGTTTCTTCAATAGGTGGGGGTGCTTTCAGCGGATGTGCTAACTTAAAGGTTGTTTCTTCAACCAACGAAAACGCAATTACAATTGGTGAAAATGCAATTTCTGCAGATGGAAGCATCAGCATTATCTGTAAGGACGGTAATACATCTCTTGCTTCTCTTTCAGTAAATAATACAATAATCGTGACATTTGATGAAGAAAAGAAGATTCTTCATTTTGTAGGGGACATTACCGTATATCCTGACGTGGAGTATAATTTCCTAAATAAATTTATGCTTGAGAGAACAAATTCCGAATACATTCTCTTTGATAAAGTTGTTTTTGAAGGAGTAAGACCTGATTATATAGACCCGTCACAGTTTGAAAATATGGAAGCAGGAGAAACAAATCTCACTCTTACTAACCTATATGTCAGCCTTAAAGTAATTCAGGGCGAAACAGAAAGAACAATAACCTTTGAAGAAATGCTTAAGCTTCTTGAAGAAGGTAATTTTGATGTTTTCAAATATGTTATTGAGTCGGCGGAAGAAAGCGGAGAAAAAACTTTTCTTGTAAGAATAGGCGAATATGTAGTTGAGTTTACAGAACGTGCATTACGAGCTGTTTCGAGCGTTATAAACTTTATTGCAAAACTTTTCAAGAAAAAATAAAGAGGTGTTTTGAGTTGAAAATTGCAGTACTTGATGATGAAGTGAATCATCTTGAAGTTACTTCAAAAATGATAAAGCAGTATATGACTGTAGAAGATAGTATATACTGCTTTGAAGCTATAGAAGAATTTGAAAAATTTTTTAACACCAACCCTTTAATAATTGATATAGTTGTTCTTGACATCTGTCTGCCTGAAAGTAACGGCATTGAAGTTGCAAAGCGTATAAGAGCCGTTAACAGCAGATGCAGAATAATTTATCTTTCAAACTATCTTGAGTTTGCTACTGAGGTTTATGAAACGGACCACACGTTTTTTGTGCTTAAAACCCAGGCGAAGGAAAAACTTCCTGTTGCTTTTGAACGGGCAAAAACACAGCTTGAAAATATCAGAAAAGAAAGCGTTTGTGTTAAAAAGCTTCACGAAAAAAGAGTTGTGATTTTTCTTAATGATATTCTGTATGCAGAAAGAATAAAACGTAAGACAATCATTTATACGGTTGATGATGTTGTTGAAACTCTTGAAAATCCGGAAGATATTTTTGCTGATTTTATTGGTAAAGGTATGGTAAAGTGTCACCGTTCTTTCTGGATTAATCCTGCACATATCCTTAATATATCAAAATCGGAAGTAGTTCTCACGGCTGAAAAGAAAATTGCTGTCAGCCGCAGTTATTCAGATGAACTCAGACGCTCTTTTATGAATTATGTAACAAGCGGAGAATAAACATAAAAACACCTTCACGAAAAGTGAAGGTGTTTTCTGTTACTATAAAAGTGCATTTCGGGACAGTTGTATTGAAATTGAATATCGCAAAGTGATAAAATCACAACAGAGATGTTTTTTCGCATTTCTATTGCAATTTTGAATGCAACATCCCCCATAATAGCGAATTAACATTTATAAAAGGGTTGTTGTAAGGTGTAAGTCAGCAACAACCTTTTTCTTTTTTATTAACATCAATTTTTATTTTTCAGATGTTCTATAAGAGAGTGTACAAGTGCAATGTCATTGTCAGAAAGACCTGATACATTAATGCTTGCAGTTGAACTCACACCGAGGAGATAATCGGCTGAAATATCAAAGATTTTTGCGAGTTCAATTATATATTGAGTTGAGGGCGTGGAAATCCCCATTTCCCAGGCATTAACACTTGCACGGGTAATGTTTAATTTCTGAGCAAGTGCCGTTTGTGTTAGACCTTTTTTCTCTCTTAAAACTTTTATTCTGTCGGCAATCATATTTATGCCTCCTATATAATTCAGATATACACTATTATTATACAAAAAATAAAAGTAATTTACATTATCAAAATGATAATTTAATTTGACAAAAATATCCTTTTGTGCTACTATTCGTATGGAATAGTATTTTTTTATTTATTGGTAAAATATATTTTGAAAGAAGGGGATTTTTGTGATGTATGAAAAGAAATCATTAAGTCCAAAAGTTATTACAAGTTAATATTTCCGACAAGGAAGAAATAAAGAACTGTTATTCATGCTACGACGGTGAAGAATTATTAGAAATTACTGATGATAAAATATGTGACATAGGCCAATATACAAATTATAAATTTGTGTTATCTGAAAAATACATATATTGTAACATTGTAATTCTTTAATACTTAGGTAACAATTTTTTATGTGATCAATAACAATCATATTAGTGTTAAATTACTTTATCAAATTAGGAGGCAAATAAATTGAAAAATGTGAACAAGAAAATTTTATCGGTTTTGCTTATAGTTGTCGTGATATCGAGTACATTCTTTCCGTGTTTCTCACAAATGAAAGTAAGTGCTGGTGCAGATAGAATAAGTTTAGGATATGCCGACCATAATAATTTTTCAGAATACAATATAAAAGAGAATAGAGCAGTAAAAGCCGCACAATATACTGTAACATTTGATGGGAATGGTGGAATAGCTGTACCACGAAGTGTAACTGTAAATGCTGGTGAATCAATAACGCTTCGAAAGCCTACTAATCTCAATTTTATCGAATATGATGCTAATGGTGGTACTGATGCACCGACTGCACAGCCATTTGGTTTAAAATGCTACGGTTGGTCAACAAGTAGTACAGCAACATCCGCTTCATACGCTTGTGGTTCTTCATACACACCAAAAAGGAATATTACACTTTACGCAGTGTGGGAAAAAAGTAATACAGTTACTCTAAGCACTGATGAACCCACAAGAAGTGGATATTTATTTTTGGGATGGACAATAAGCCCTACAGAATCTACACCATTATACAGGCCTGGGGATCCAATTACACTTTCAAAAAATACAACACTCTATGCGCGCTGGATAAGTGTACCGCGTTTAGTTGAATATGATGCGAATGGTGGTAATGTGTCTCCCCCTTTTAATGGTGTTAGTTTGGGTAAATCAGTAACCCTCCCAACTCCTATAAAAACAAATAAGATAACATATAATGCAAACGGAGGAAGTAGTGTTCCTGACATGCAGCCGTATTCGGTGAAATGTGATGGTTGGTCAACAACCATCGATGCTACTTCGGGTACATATGCATGTGGTTCAACATATAAACCTACACAAATTAAAACAACACTTTATGCTGTATGGGTAAAAACTAAAGTTATTTTGAGCTCAGATATTCCTGAGCGAAGCGGATATGAATTTATTGGTTGGTCAACTAATAAAAATGCAACAGTAGGCAGTTATCAACCGGGAGCAACAGTTAATATTTTGGGCGATGTAACATTATATGCTATATGGAAAAAGGTTTCTGGTTCGACATCATCAGGTGACGTTGAAAAAACCACTGTGAAATTTGTTCAGGTAAAAAATGATAAAAAAATTACAGGTAATGTTGATGTTTCATTCAGACAAAGCTGGTTTAAAGGAGATTCACTCAACTATAACCACAATATTGCAAGACTTGCTTCACAGTATGTAATGATAGGTTATGATGAACCGTCTTCACTTACTGATAAACCGAATCTCCGTAATGCTCTTAAGGCAATCGGAATGGATAATATCGAAATTATCGGTCAGGCTTCAAGAAACCAGGTAAACTATTTTATCGCAAGCAGAAAAGTTACTGTTGATTCCAAAGAGTACGATTTGGTGTTTGTGGGTCTTATCGGTTCTTATCATGCACAATGGTATTCAAACTTTGACCCCGGTACAGGTGCTGTTCATCAAGGATTCCTTTCAGCAAAACAGTTTGTATACAGTGCATTAACAAAATACATCAAAGCAAAAGGTTTCTCAAAAGACAGTACAAAAATTCTTATCGCAGGTCACAGCCGTGGTGCGGCGGCTTCAAATCTGCTTGCAGCTGACCTTATCAAGGGCGGAGTATATGCAAAACCTGAAAATATTTATACATACGCTTTTGCAACACCTAATTCGACAACTCTGCCTGAAAGAACAGACGCAAAATTCAACAGAATTTATAATATTGTAAATCCTGAGGACTTTGTTACAAAATGTATGCCTGTTTCATGGGGTTACGGCAGATACGGTCAGACTTATGTTTTACCAAGCAAATCTAATGAGAAAAATTCTGATTATAAAGTATACAAATCAAATATGCAGAAATATTTCTCATATTTTACTAACGGAAAAACATATACACCTTATGTCGGTGCCGAAGCAGACACACGCGGTGTTGTAATGGCTCTGACTTCGACAGTATATAGTGTGAATGATTTCTATGATAAACGACTTTATGCAGGAACTGTTAATTTGAGTGCACAGGAATTTTTTCAGAAAACACTTTGTCATTTTGTATCAGAAGTAGCCACTGATGGGGATAAGTTAATTGCAGGGTCACTTATAACAAGTGTACTTACAATTCCTGCGTCATCTCCTGTTTACAAAGCTATTCTTGCTTATTTCATTGGAAATGGTTTGTCTATTCATCCTTGCTTTGAAAATGCACACCAGGCAGAAACCTATTGTGCATATATGATGTCTATGACAGAATCCCAGATTAAAGAGGAAAGACGTGGATATCTTAATACTGTAAACTGTCCTGTAGACGTCACTGTTATCGATAGCGAAACAGGCGAAGTAGTAGGCAAAATCGTAAACAACATTATCGATGAAGAAATAGCCGCAAAAGAAAATTCTGTTGTAATGACAGTTGACGGTGATTCAAAATCCTTCTGGCTTCCCTCTGATGGTGATTATGAGGTTATCCTTACAGGTAACGACAACGGTACAATGGATTATACAGTAAGCGAAGTTGATTCTGATGCCGGTGAAACAGAAAGAATCAATTTCTACGATGTTGAGATTAAAGATGGTGACAGTTACACGGGGGAAATTATTTCAGGCGAATTTATCGTAGATGAATATACAATCACATCAGATAACGGAGAAGTAATTTCACCTGATGAAAAATTTGATAATTCTTCAATGCAGACAGTTGAAATAAACGTCACTGTTTCAGGCGACGGTTATGCAACAGAATCAATGACAGTCACAAAAGGTGACTATGTAACACTTGAAGCAATACCTGAAGATGGTTACAAGTTTGACGGCTGGTATGAAAACGGCAAGTTGATTTCTAAAGATAAATCATACTCATTTGTTGCAAAGGAAAACAAAACTCTTTCGGCAACATTTGTTGAAGGTTCGGAAGATCCTGTGGTATTACATAAATATGTTTCAACAAATTACAATTCAGCAACTTATGTGAGAATTGATAGGTATATCGATATCCCTGACGGAATGGGTTACACAATAGAAACAGAATCTGATGCCTATGGTATTGCTCATATAACACCGGTTGACAAAGGCTTTAACATTTTTGCAGTCGGTACGGGTTCAACGTTTGTCACTGCAACAGTAACTCTTGACAATGGCGAGGTTTACATCTTTGAATATGATGTTGAGGTTTCCTACTCCTGGTGGCAGTGGCTTATCATAATCTTCCTCTTTGGTTGGATTTGGTACTAAAGATTAATTAAACTTATATTAAAATGCAGACCATAGGCTTTGTTCTATGGTCTGCATACTACGAATTGATTAGTCTAAATAAAAAGATAAATAAGTGAGGAATAGTTGTGTCAAAGAAAAAACTTATTGTGATAATTGCAGCGATTCTTGTTGCGCTTGTTGTAGTTGCAGTAATTATCCGAAATGTTAAAGATAATCCCGAAACAGAAGCTAAGGAAACAGCAACAACAGCTGCCACGACAATAGCTGATGTAACTGTAGAAAAAGAAACAACACCTGAATTAACAGAAGCGGAGCTTACAGAGGAGACAACTAAAGAAAAAAGCACAGTAAAGAAAACGGGTTATGCTCCTGATAAAAAGAAAGACACCTGTGAACTTCTTTATAAAAAAGAACATATCGTTGGTGTTGAGGTTAGACTCTGGGGTACATATTTTAAAGAAATCAAAGGAACAGATGCTATTGTTCGTTTTTCTGCGAAATATGAAACAATTACTAAAGGAGAAGATGAAAATGGTACATATACTGACCACATGAAAGAGGGGTATGATTATCATTTCAACTTGAAAACAAAAAAAGGGTATCGCGAAGATTGGTCGATAGGAAAATCAGAGTATGATAATGGTATACCAAGATGGACATCTGATGGCTTTCCTGAAAAACAGAGAGACTATGATGCGGTTAAAATCAGATATGAGCAAGATTGCGTAGTGTTAACTCTGTTTTTTGATAAACCCTTAGTCCAAAGTAATGTTGATGCTGAATTTACTGTTTTGGTTGAAGAAAACATATTTAGAACAGAATTTGGTATAGGCAACTATGAATATCGGGATTCCTGGTTCAGACATTCTGGTGAAGAATAAAGTAACACATAGAATATATCAGATAAATAATCAACTTAAATCTCCGTTGAATAGCAGATAAAACTGTGAATCCAACGGAGATTTTTTATAACAATATTAATTACAGAAATATTTATTTCTTAAAATGGCGTATATACTGTCGTAAACTAATAGAATTTACAATAGTAGAAATACTAAAATATTGACTAAAATGAAAATACAAGTGGCACCATTGTTCTGCCGCTTGTATTTTAAATTTAATATAACTTGTTTTTCGCTTGACAAAGAATGAATGCTCGGGGTATAATTATAGTAACTTATTATGTGTAGATGTAAAACGAAAATTGCAAAAGTTTTCATCTCACTGACATTGAAAATGTGTTAAAAAAGTGTCAGAAAACACGGATATATGTTTTTTTGTTGTTAAAAAATAAACCTCAATAACACTGAAAACTCAGTATTATCAAGGTTTATAGATGGTGCGGATAACAGGGGTCGAACCTGCACGGGGTTTACCACCAGATCCTAAATCTGGCGCGTCTGCCAATTCCGCCATATCCGCGTGTTTTGTACATTATATCAAACTATTCAGATTTATTCAATATCTTTTTTGAAAACGGAGGATTTTTATGAAAACGAGATGGACTGATACAGTTAATAAGGACGCTCCTCTCCAGGAATACCCCAGACCTCAGATGAAGAGGAATATCTGGTCAAATCTCAATGGCCAGTTTGATTATACGATTAGTGACTCTATGGAAATTATTCCCACAGAATACGAGGGTAAAATCACTGTTCCTTTTGCAATTGAAGCACCTCTCTCAGGTGTTGAAAAAAGACTTGACCCCATGGATATTCTGTGGTATAAAAAAACCTTTATTCTTCCTGAAGAATATGATTCAAAACATGTAATTCTTCATTTCGGTGCTGTTGACTGGGAATGCAGAGTGTATATAAACGGTCAGTTTGTTGGTGGCCATACAGGTGGTTATTGTCCGTTCAGTTTTGATATTACAGATTATCTTGTTGACGGCGAAAATGTTCTTAATGTTTCTGTTTTTGACCCCACTGACAAAGGCTGGCAGCAGAGAGGTAAACAGGCAATTGTACAGAAAGGTTTCTGGTATACACCTACCACAGGTATATGGCAGACAGTCTGGATTGAGGCCGTTGATGAAAAGCATATTACATCGATTAAATTAACTCCTGATATTGATGAATTCTGCGTTCATGTTGATCTGGAAACAACTGCAGAGTCAGATTATAAAATAGTAGCTACTGTATTTGACGATGAGGAAGAGGTTGTATTTTCTTCAGAAATCGGATGTGTTGATGTAATTCCGATGAAACGATTCAAACTCTGGAGTCCGGAAAAACCAAATCTTTATAATGTTATGTTTGAACTTTATCATAATGATTTGCTTGTTGATACTGTTGTCAGCTATTTCGGTATGAGAAAGTTCTCCGTTGAAAAAGATGAAGACGGAACACCTCGTCTTTTCCTCAACAATAAACCCTATTTCCAGATTGGTCTTCTTGACCAGGGTTATTGGCCTGACGGTGTTATGACACCTCCAACAGACGAAGCAATGATTTTTGACATTAAGGTTATGAAATCACTTGGCTTTAATATGCTCAGAAAGCATATTAAAGTTGAACCTTTACGTTGGTATTATCATTGTGATAAAATCGGTATGATTGTATGGCAGGATATGGTAAGCGGTGCAAAACATCCGGGCAACTTCCTTGTTGGTGCTGTTCCGTTTTTCCAGTTAAGCATTAAAGACGATGCATATACACTTTTCAACCGTGACGAAAAGGCATGGCGTGATCAGTTTGAAGAAGAGCTTGAACAGATGATGGAAACACTTCATAACTGTGTATCAATCGGCTGTTGGGTTCCTTTCAATGAGGGATGGGGACAGTTCGATGCAAAAAGAATTGCCGAAAAAGTTAAGGCAATAGACCCGTCACGTGTTGTTGACCACGCAAGCGGATGGTTTGACCAGAAGGGCGGAGACCTGAGAAGTATGCACAGATATGTTGTTCCCGTTACAAAAGGCAGACCTGACCACAGGGCATTTGTGCTTTCAGAATTCGGTGGATATTCACGTGTTGTACCGGGCCATACAATGAACGAAAAGAAAGCTTTTGGTTATCTGATGTATAAAGATAAAAAATCACTGACAAAAGCTTATGAAAAGTTATTCAACAGACAGATTATCCCGCTTGTGAAAAAAGGTCTTAGTGCTATTGTATATACACAGCTCAGTGACGTAGAAAATGAAACTAACGGCATTATGACTTATGACAGAGATATTATGAAGCTTGATAACGAAACTCTTATTAAACTAAATAAGAGATTATTTTCAATTCTTGTAAGATAGGGTGAAAAAGCTTGGCTATAAAATCAAGTTCAAAACAAAAGCTTTTAAGTCTCATTGATATTTTTGAAAAGTTAACTGACGAAAACAATATTATTTCTACAAATGAAATTGTTGAGGAATTGGCTAAGCGGGGAATGACTGCAGAGCGAAAATCCATATATGCAGATATCGCATTGCTCATTGAAAACGGATATGACATTATTAAAGTCAAAACCCCAAAGTCAGGATATTTTCTTGCATCGCGTAATTTTCAGTTTCCTGAAGTCAGGCTGATTGTGGATGCTGTTCAGTCAGCAGACTTTATTACACCTAAAAAAACTGAAGAACTCATTGAGAAAATCGGCACATTAGTCAGTGAGGACCAGTTTGAAATGCTTAAAAGTCAATTGAGTATCTCTAACCGTGTGAAAACAATGAATGAAGAAATTTTTTACACAATCGATGTGCTCAACCGTGCTATAGAAGAAAAAAAGCAGGTATCGTTCAATTATATCAGACACAAAATTGAGGCAGGCAAAAAGATTGTTATGGCTTCACGTGAGTTTGTTGTCAATCCTTATGCTCTTGTGTGGTCAAATGACCATTATTATCTCATTTGTAATAATCCCAAGTATGATAATCTTATGCACACAAGGCTTGACAGAATGAGAAAAGTAAAGATTGTCAATTTGCCTGCACGTTCTTTTGAAGAGGTATCTGAATATGAGGGCGAATTTGATGTTGCGGATTATTCAAACAAAATGTTCAATATGTTTTCAGGTAAACTTTGTGAAATAGAAATTGTCTGCAAAAATGAAATGCTTGAAGATATTGTTGACAGATTCGGAGAAAACGCAACTATAAGAAATGAAGACAGTAACAGATTTTATCTAAGAGCAGAAGTTGCTTTAAGTGAGGGCTTTGTTTCATGGCTTATGCAATACAGAAACTCTGTTTATGTCAGAAAACCTGAGGAACTCCGCAATCATCTCAAAGAAAAAGCACAAGAGATAATTGATTTGTATAATTAGGTCAATTTTATTGACTGAGTGAAAAATTAATGATATAATGATTAATTGAAATTTGGTAAAGTAAGGAGAATATTTATGTCATTTTACATTGGTGTCGACGGCGGCGGAACAAAAACTGCTTATGCACTTTTCGACGAAGAAAAAAATATTGTTGCTGAAGTTAAAACAGAAGGCAGCAATCACGAAAATCTTGAAGGTAGTTTTGATGAAGCTGCAACTATTATCTGGAGTGGTATTACAAAGTTGCTTGAAGCAGGCAATGTAACACTTGATGACATCAGCTTCACACTTATGGGTCTTGCAGGTATCGACCATCCTTACCAGCACGATGAAATGTGCGAACAGATGACAAAAAGAGGTCTTAAGAATTTTGAAATTTTCAACGACGGATTTATCGTTGTTAAAGCAGGTGCAACAGGCAAAGCTGCTATTGGTTATAACTGCGGTACAGGTACTTGTTGTAATGCAATTGACCTTGACGGCAAAATGGTACAGCTTGGTGGCTTTGGCGAGTTTTCAGACGACAAAGGCAACGGCACATGGGTTGCAATTAAATCTTTCAAACTTATTTATGATGAAATCGTTCTCGGTCTTGAAAAAACAGCTATGACTGAAATGTTCAAGAAAGAGTTTGGTGTAAATACAAAAGAAGAATTTTTAGGTACACTTGCAATGGCTGAAAATGAAGAAAGAGGCAGATTTATTATGAATCTTATTGATTTCTTCTTTGCTGCTTCAAAAATGGGCGATAAACCTGTACTTAAAGCAATTGACGAAATGTCAGAAAGAGGTGCTGATTACATAGTATCACACCTTAATTCTCTCAATTTCGGTGATGGTGAGGTTGAAGTTGTTCTTTCAGGTTCAATCCATACAAAGCTTCCCAATGAAGTTTACCTTGATTGTCTTAAAAATAAAATTGCTGAACGTTCAGATAAAAAAGTAAAATATATCAAGCTTACACAGGCACCTGTTACCGGCTGTGTAAACTGGATTTTCCAGGATTATAAAAACTAAGGAGAATGCAAAATGAAAGAAATTAATGTTGCAGTTATCGGTTCAGGCAGTACATATTGTCCCGAACTTCTTGACGGCTTTATCAAAGCGCAGGACTCACTTAAACTTAAAAAAGTTTCTTTTATGGACATTGATGAAAGAAAACGTACAATCGTTGGTGATCTCTGCGTACGTATGCTTAAAAAAGCAGGCATTGATTGTGAAACAGTTTTCACAGATGACCTTGAAGTTGCACTTCAGGGCGCAGATTTTGTTCTTACACAGATGCGTGTAGGTAAACTTCCTGCAAGACATCTTGACGAAATTATCCCCGTTAAATACGGTCTTATCGGTCAGGAAACAACCGGTATCGGTGGTTTCTTCAAGGCACTCCGTACAATTCCTGAAATTCAGAAAATCACTGACCATATGGAAAGAATCTGTCCTGATGCATGGCTTATCAATTTCACAAACCCCTCAGGTATTGTAACAGAATTCCTCCTCAATCATACAAAAGTTAAGGCAATCGGTCTTTGCAATGTGCCTATCGATATGATTGATGACGTTAAAGAAATCACAGGTCTTGACAGTGAAGTTACATATGTTGGTCTTAACCACTTAAGTTGGATTACTTCAATCGTTAAAGACGGTGAAGAACTTCTTCCCAAACTTATCGAAGAAGGCTTCTCACCGAAGGTTATGGCTAATATCAAAGACGATGGCTTCTCACTTGAATGTCTTAAAGCTATTGAAGGTATTCCCTCATCTTACCTTCAGTATTACTACAACAGAAACGCTAAAATTGAGCATCTTAAAGAAGATAAGAAGAGCCGTGCAATGGTTTGTATGGAAATCGAAGAAGATTTGCTTAAAATGTACAGCGATGAAGAGCTTTGCATCAAGCCTGCTCTTCTTGACAAACGTGGCGGTCACAAATATTCACTTGCTGCAGTATCACTTATCGATTCAATCGCAAACGATAAGAGAGATGTTCACGTTGTTAACATCAAGAATGACGGCACACTTCCCTTTATGGAAGACGATGATGTTGTTGAAATCAGTGCAGTAATCGGTGCTGACGGTGCAACTCCCGTACCCGTTAAGAAAAAGACAAACAGACATATGCAGGGTCTTATGCAGTCTGTTAAAGCTTACGAAAAATACGCAGTTGAGGCAGCCCTTAACGGTGATGATGAAGCAGCAATGAAAGCACTTATGGTTCATCCTCTTATCGGTGACTATGAAAATGCAAAAGCATGCTACGAAGAAATGAAAGTAGCACACAGAAATTATCTTGAAAGATTCTATAAATAATTAAAACGAAAGGACTGTATCAATAAATATAATCTTGATACAGTCCTGATTTTTAGTTTACAACGTTTATTGGTTTTCCTTCAGTAAAGGCTTTTATATTTTGTTTGGTAACTTCCATAAGTCTTGCTCTTGTTTCTTTTGCAGCCCATGCAATATGAGGTGTTACAATAGCATTTTCAAGGCTTGTGATTTTATCATCGACAGGAGGCTCGTTAAGAAGTACATCGAGCCCCGCTCCTGCGATTATACCTTTTTCAAGTGCGTTTCTGAGTGCATCCTCGTCAACGGTAGCACCGCGTGATGTGTTGATAAAGTAAGCGGAATTTTTCATTTTTGAGAAGAAGTCTTTGTTTGCCATCTTTTCTGTTTTATCAGTAAGAGGGCAGTGGAGGCTTACAAAATCTGAATTTGCAAGTAAAGTGTCAACATCACAGAATTTAATCATTTCAGTGTCTTCACCCGGGTGGTTTGTGTTTACAAGAACGTTCATTGAAAAAGCTTCTGCAATTTTTGCAACAGCTTTACCTATTGAACCGTATCCGATGATACCCAGCGTTTTGCCCTGAAGTTCAGTTAAAGGTGCCGCCATATAGCAGAAATGTTTACAGTTCTGCCAGTCACCATTATGTGTTGAAATCGAATGCTCTTTCACTCGTGAAGCAAATTGCAGAATAAACGCGAAAGTAAGCTGTGCAACCGAATTTGTGCTGTAAGCAGGTACATTTGAAACGGGAATGTTTCTTTCGCGGGCATAATAAATATCGGTTATATTGTAGCCTGTACTTAATAAATCAATAAATTTGACATCAGGCAGTTTTTCAAGAATATCTTTTCCTAAAGGTGTTTTATTTGTGATTACAATATCAGCACCTTCACATCGTGTAAGAATATCTTCATTATCTGTCCTGTCGTAAACTTTATATTCACCATATTCACCAAGCCAATCCCAACTCAGGTCGCCGGGATTTACGGTGTATGCGTCAAGAATAATTATTTTCATAAAAAACCTCTTTTCTGCGAATTTTCACATATAATTATATAGGTTATGTGTTATAAATTCAATATTCAGGCGGTAATTTATCTTGAAAAATTTTACCTTGAAAAAGAAAAAGCCTGATTTAATGACAATAGCGGCATCTGTTTTGCTGGTGATTGCTTTAGTGTTACTTGTTTTGTCAGTGCTTTTTAAGATACCTACTTTAGAAATGTGGTATGATGAATACGAACATTTCCTTGATAAACTTGAGTTACGTGTTGCCGCACTTGGAGGAAAGTGGATAATTATAGGAGCGGTATTGTTTTTGTTTGCTTTGAAATCAGTTTTACCGTTGCCGATTTTTCCGATTTCCTGCGTGTGTGTCATATCCTCAATGGTTTTCTGTACAGCCCACTCGCTTCTTCTTAATTTATCAGGATTTTCCTTGCTGTTTTCTATAAGATATTATATTGGTCACGACAAAAAAACATTTTCTTACAGATTACTGAAAAGCTATGACGGTATATGGCGTTTTCTTGAAAGTGATTCCGGGGGAAATCCGTGGTTTTTGTTTTTATGCAGAATAATTCCGTTGTTTCCCGTCAATACGGTAAGCAATATTTATGGCAGTATGAAGTATGATTTTCACAGCTATCTGTTGATTTCACTACTTGGTTTTCTGCCGAAAATAATTTCATACACTATTATCGGACGCAATGCGTTCAATCCGTTTTCAGCATCATTTATTATACCCTTGATGTTTTCTTGCTTGTTTTCAGGGGTAGGTTTGCTGATAACAAAAAGAATAATTTTAATCATCAGGAAGAAAGGTGAAGAAGATGTTAAAATCTAAAATTAATTCAGGTGCTTACGATAATGAACTTAAAAGAGTTTATGTAAGTGATGCTGCTGTTCTTGAACAGAGAGAAAGATATGTAAAGCTTGCCACTCTTTTTGAAGAGGAATACGGTAAGAATGATGCTCTTTCTTTTTATAGCGCACCCGGCAGAACAGAGGTTTGCGGTAACCACACAGACCATAATAACGGTAAAGTTCTTGCTGCTGCAGTTAATCTTGATGCTGTTGCAGTATGTGCAAAAAAAGACGGTAATGTAACAAGAGTGAAATCTGTAGGCTATGATATGGACACAGTTGATATTACTGATATGAACGTTCATGAAGATGCTTACGGAACCTCGTGTGAACTTATCAGAGGTATGTATGCAGGATTTATTGAAAGAGGATATAATGTAGGTGCTTTTGATGCTTACACAACTTCATCTGTTCTTTCAGGTTCAGGTCTTTCAAGCTCTGCAGCTTTTGAAGTTCTTATCGGTACAGTTCTTAATCATATGTTCAACGACGGTAAAATTTCACCTGTGGAAATTGCGCAGATTGCTCAGTTCTCAGAAAATAAATATTTTGGTAAACCCTGCGGCCTTATGGATCAGATGGCATCTTCTGTAGGCGGCTTTGTTAAAATTGATTTCAAGGATACAAAAGAACCTGTTATCACTAAACTTGATTTTGATTTTGCTTCCTGCGGTCATTCACTCTGCATTGTAAATACAGGCGGTAGTCACGCTGACCTTACACCTGAATATGGTGCAGTAAGAAGCGAAATGGAATCTGCAGCTGCAGTTTTCGGTAAAAAAGTTCTGAGAGAAGTTTGTCCTGAAGAATTCAACAAAAATGTTGCACTTGTACGTGAAAAAGCAGGGGATAGGGCAGTTCTTCGTGCTATGCATTTCTTTGCAGACAATGCGCGTGTTGATTTTGAAGCAGATGCACTGAATAATGGTGATTTTGAATCATTCAAAAAGGGTGTTATCGAAAGCGGACGTTCATCATATATGTATAATCAGAACGTTTATCCGTCATCCGCCCCCAACGACCAGCCCGTGAGTATCGGTCTTTGTGTGGCTGAAAGACTTCTTAAAGATTCGGGTGCATGGCGTGTTCACGGCGGCGGTTTCGCAGGTACAATGCAGGCATTTGTTCCTGAAAATAAACTTGAAGAATACTTGTCAGAAATGAAGAGTATCTTCGGTGAAAAAGCTTGTTATGTACTGTCAATTCGTCCTTGCGGCGGCGTTAAGGTGTTAGGAGAATAAGACTATGAAATGCGAAAGAATCTATCTTTATGAAGACAGACAAGATGTTTATATGGATACATATGTGCGTGATACTTCTCACGAATATCCTACAAATAAACGTCCCGCAATGCTTGTTTTACCCGGCGGCGGATACGGTATGTGTTCAGACCGTGAAGCGGAGCCTATAGCAAATCAGTATCTTGCAGCAGGTTTAAGCTGTTTTGTTCTTCGCTATTCAGTAGGTGAAAACGCTTCAAGAAGAATGCCTGATTTCAGTCAGCCTTTACTTGATGCATCACTTGCAATGGCAATTATCAGAAAAAATGCTGATGAATGGAATATTGATACAGATAAAATTGCAATTATCGGTTTTTCAGCAGGCGGTCATCTTGCAGGAAGTCTTGCGACAATGTGGAATGATAAAGCAATCTGGGATGAACTTAATATTCCTGCTGAAAGCAATAAGCCTAATGCAGCAATTCTTGCATATCCTGTTCTCACTTTCGGTGAACGTACTCATGGCGGAACAAGAGATAATCTTTTAGGTGCATATTGTGATGATGAAAAATTCATTAAAAAATATTCACTTGAAAACAATGTAACCAAAGATACTCCGCCTACATTTCTTATGCATACTGCAGAAGATGGTTCGGTACCTGTTGTTAATTCACTTTCATTTGCAACAGCACTTTCTGCAAATGAAATTCCTTTTGAGCTTCATGTTTTTCCCTTTGGCGGTCACGGAATGTCTACAGGCACAAAGGAAGTATGCCATGTTGAAAACAAATATGCTTCCAGGTGGGTAAAACTTTCTGTGAAATGGCTTAAGAATACTTTTGATATGTGATTTATTAAACCTCTGATTTTAGAAAATCAGAGGTTTTTGTCTGCTTTCTGTAAATATTATGTTAAAAATAAAGTTTTCTTGATAAATTTTAATAAAAAAACATTGAAATTTTGCTTTAATTGGTATATTATTATATGGGTATTTGTATACCTAAATGTATCCTCGCGGAGGCTTTTTTATGAAAACAGCAAAATTTAAAAAATTAATAGGGTGCGTTCTCGCACTTATAATGGCATTGAGCACAACTTCTGTTGTGACTTTAGCTGCAGATATATGGTCAGGAGGAATCTCTCAGGTTATACCGGCGATGACCAGTGACGGCTTTTATCTGATACAGTCAGCTGAAGATCTTGCTTGGTTTGCAAGTCAGGTTAATGGTGATGCTGGTAATGCCACAATGAAGGCACGACTTCTCAATGACATCTATCTTAATGATATTGAAGTTTGGGAAAACCCTAAAGAATGGACTCCTATAGGCAACTATTCTGATGCCGGTAGAGTATTCAGCGGTATTTTTGACGGCAGAGGCTTTACTATTTACGGTCTGTATACTTCAAATGAAAAGAACTATCAGGGCTTGTTTGGTTACTTGGAAAACGGACAGGTCAGAAATGTTGTTATTTCTTCCGCGTATGTTTCAGGCGGGCAATATGTGGGTACAGTATGCGGTTATGCCACAGAAGCGAGTTCAATTACCCAGGTTGTTGTTAATGATGGTCATATCGAAGGCAGAAGTGATATTGGTGGTATTTCAGGTTATCTTACTAAGTCAGGTAACATTTCTTTCTGCGGCTTTTCAGGTGAAATCAATGCAACAGAGTTCCGTGTAGGTGGTATTGCCGGTTGTTCATTTGACAGCAGTACAATTTCCCAGTCATATAATATGGGCACAATAAAGTCAACAGCTAAATATGTAGGCGGTATTGTTGGTACCAACTCTGCAAGTATTGTTATCAGTTCATATAACAGAGGTAAAGTTTCAGGTGACTTACGTGTAGGTGGTATTGTTGGTAACAACGTAGGTGATATTGCATCTTGTTATAATGCATCAGAAGTTGTTTCAATTTCAGACCCACCGGGACTTACAGGTGCTATTGCAGCATTCTATTACACATCAAATATTACAGAATGTTATTATGATTCAGAGCTTTTTACAGGCAAGGAAGATAATGGTTTCCCGATGGCTTCTGATGACATGAAGCGTCATGGATTTATTTCAATTCTCAATAGCTCTGCAGGTAACTTCTATTATGACTATCTCCAGAAAAATAGCGGATATCCTATTATGTCATGGCAGGCTGACCAGAATCTTTGGGACGGTTCAGTTTTACAACCTAAAAAATCTAATGACGGTAAATATTATCTTATCAACAACGGACGCGAGCTTGCGTGGTTTGCCGGTCTTGTAAACGGTACACTTGAGGGTGTTCCTCAGAATACAAATGCTAATGCAATGCTTCTTAACAGTATTGTTCTTAACGTTGGTAACCTTGGTGCAGAATCAAATGTGTGGACTCCTATCGGCTCAGAGTTTGCTGAATACACAGGCGAATTTGCAGGTAACGGATTCAGTGTTCGCGGTATGTATATTCCTGAAGGCGATGTAGTTGGTCTTTTCGGTGCAACAAGTGCAACTGCTGAAATTTCTGATATCACTATTACTGAATCAATTATCAACGGCGGCAATGCTGTTGCTCCTGTAGTTGGAGTTAACTTTGGTAAAGTTCATGGTGTGAAAGTTATTTACACAACTGTAAACGGTGTTGAAAATGTTGGCGGTATAGTTGGCGAAAACGGTAACTATGGTGAGATTACAGAATCATCAAGTATTTATTCGGATATAATCGGTGAAGAAAACGTAGGCGGTATTGTCGGTTATGCGTTGGTTGACTCGGTTATTGAAACCTGCTGTTCATTCAATGATGTAACAGGTAAACAGGCTGTAGGTGGTATTGTTGGCGAAACAGAAGGTGATATTTCACGTTCTTTCAATGCAGGTAATGTTATTGCAACATACACATATGCTGGTGGTATTGCAGGTAGAGTAAGTTTTGGTGCTACAGTATCTAACTGTTATAATACAGGTAATGTTTCAGCAGAGTTAAGAGCAGGCGGTATTGTCGGCCAGCTCAGACAGCAGAGTAAAATTGACTGTACATATTCAATCGGTAATGTTTTTGGTATTGACGGAAGTACTGATAATATAAATGCTATTCTCGGTGAACTTGTAAACGGTACTGTAAGTAATTCATATTTCGATAAAGAAAGATATACAATCGATGATACATACGCAACCGGTCTCAGAACAAGACAAATGACAGGTGTAAATGTTATGTCAAATCTTGTGGGCTTTTCACGAGAATACTGGATTCCTACTGCAGACAGTGAATTCTTCGTGAATTATCCTCAGCTCGATACTTTCAATTCATCAGCTGACTACGATTTGTACGATATTTCAGTAGAGAGTGTTCAGTACCTTAAAGAGGGACTCATCTGTAAAGTTATTGGTGTAAATGAAACTTCATACTATAAAACACTTACTGAAGCTGCTGCAAAAATCGGCAAAGGTTCAGGTATAGTTGAAATTACTGCTGATCTTACCGTAGGCGCTGAAGTTGTAATTGAAGGTGATGTTACCATTATTCCTTCAGGTGAAGGTATAAAAATTACAAGAGTAAAGCATTACTTCGGTCAGGTGTTTACTGTTAAAGATGGTGGTGTGCTTAATTTCGGTGCAGATGATGCTACTTATCAGGCACTTACTATTGATGGTAACAATGTAACTGATATTACAAACACAAAATTTGCAAGTTCACTCGTTACTGTTGAAGACGGTGGTACATTTAACTGTTATGATGTTATAACAACAAACAATACAGCGCTTAATGGCGGATTTTTATATAATGAAGGTACTGCTAATCTTTATGGCGGAAGTATAACAGCAGGTACTGCAATTCAGGCAGGTGGTGTTGCATATAACAAAGGTGATATGAACATCTATTCTGTTGTAATGTCAGACAACAGTGCAAAACTCGCAGGTGGTGCAATATTTACTGCCCGTGGTGAAATTAATATTGAAACAGGTGCAGAAATACACAATAACACATCAGGTGAAGGTGGCGCTGTTTATGTAGGCGGTGGTACTGTAAACGTAAAAGGCGGTTCAATTTACCTTAACACTGCTTCATATGGCGGAGCAGTGTCAATCGCAACAAATGGTAAGGTAATGTTGTATGATGGCGCGATTTATAACAATACTGCTACTGTAAGCGGTAGTGCAGTTTATACAGAAGGTACACTTAATTTCTATTCAGGCGGATATATTGATGCATCAAATGACGTTTATTTGCCAATGGGTGAAACCATTACAATGGTGGCAAAATCAGTTTATGCATCTCCTATAGTTACAATCACTCCCGAAATTTATTATGAAGGCGCAAAGATTGTAGAAGGCAATTATACAGCTATGAACTCAAATCTTTGCACAATTGTTCCTGAAGCAGAAATACAGTGGCATATAAATTCAAGTGGTAAGCTCACTTCAAGTGAAATCAAGTATGTACTTAAAGCAAGTTTCTTTGAGTCTGATAGTGTTCCTTATACATCCATAGAAGAGGCTATGGCTGATATCGGTGACCAGCCTGCTATTATAAAACTTATGGATGATATAGTTCTTAAAGAAACTCTTGTAATCAAGAGCGATATCACTATTGAATCTGATGGCATTGCACATACAATTTCTGTTCCTGCAGGATTCGAGGGACCGATGTTTAAAGTCGTGGACGGTGCGGTTCTTTCTTTGGGAAATCTTTCTGATGATTATACTGAAGACGTGCTTTATATTAACGGTTCAAATGTAACAGCAGATACGATAATAGATGTTCAGGATGGTTCTGTCAAAATTTATTCAGGTACTGTAATTTTTGGTGCTAATGAAATTGACAGTGCAATCAAATCTGTAGGTACAATAGAAATGCACGGCGGTAAAGTTACTGAAAATATTGTTAACGTTGGTGCAATTTTCATTAATGGCGGTACATTCAATTTCTTCGCAGGTACAATTTTTGATAATACAAAAGTAGGTGTTTTCTCTGACGGCACATTAAACATATATGATGGTGCAAGTGTTGATGAATCAAACATTGTTTATCTTACAGATAAAAAGGTAATTAATGTTCAGCGTCCTGACCCCGTTTACGACGAAGACGGTAATGAGATTGTACAGGAATATATCATACCTGAAAAGATTGCAACAATAGATTTTGAAAAATACTATGTAGATACTTCTGTTATTTCAACTAGAGATGATGTAAGCAAGTATGCTGGTAAATTCAATGTTGTAGATCCCATATATTATGTAGATGACAACAGTTTCCTTCGTGCTGATTATCATGAATTGAAAGATAATGCAACTATAAAAATTACTCAGGATTATGTATACAATCTTTCAATCAATTCTTATACCGTAAAGAGTCTTTGTCTTCAGTTCAGAAACACAAATATTAAGGTGTACGACAAAAATGGTACTGAGAAAACAGAGGATGAAAAGATCGGCACAGGTGACTGCGTAGTACTGTACGACTCAAGCGGTACGGTGTACAGAAGTCTGTCAGTAATAATTTATGGTGATATTGACGGTGACGGTGATGTTAACGCCAATGATTCCTTTATGACCAAGATGTACATTTTTGACTGGTTCAAACCGGAACAGTTTACATCTGCACAGATAGAAGCAATGGATGTAAATCACAACGGAACAATTGATGAAGATGATGCTCTTCTTATGGAAGATGTAGGTATCGGCACAGGCATAATAGTGCAGACACGAATATTTTAAGTTTAAACTCCCTTGATATTTCAAGGGAGTTTTTTATACTTGAAATATTGTAGCATAAATGATATTATAGATATATATAAACAGGAGGGATAATGATGAAAAATAAAATTTCACGTGTGTTTTCTCTGGTACTCGCCATTCTGATGCTGTTTTCAGTATCTTTAAGTGTTTCGGCAGCCGGAGTAAGCGATAAAGCAAAAGTAGAAAAAGTTGAAATTGAAGATATGACAGTCCGCTACAGGGGGAAACAGGGGGTCAATGTAACACTCCATACAACTGATAAAAATTTAGGTTTTAAAGTCGAATATTTCTCGTCAGATGAAAATATTTTTACTGTCGATGAAGACGGTTACGTTATAGCAGGGGAAAGAGGTACTGCAGAAATAACGATCAGGGTTACCGATGACAACGGCAACGTAGTTACAGATACAGCTGAAATAGAAGTGAAATTCAGTTCCCGTCAATGGGTTATATACATATTCCTGTTTGGTTGGATATGGTATTGATTGGTTACATTTTACGGCACTCTTGTTAAAAAGAGTGCTTTTTTATTGTAATTTTGCGATATATAGTGTTTTTTATCCTATATATTGTGTTTGAAAAGACTATATCTTGTATCTAGTGTTTGTTTTATCCATAATTATACTATGTAATACTATATATTGTGGTGTATTGAAAAATATCGAAAAAAGTCGTAGAACCTTGATGTTATGCGGTTTCAGATGTGATTTATCTGAAAAATCCGATTGTATAAATATTCAGAATTGATACAAGATTTAGAAAAGTTGTGAAAAATAACTACAAGATATTGTGTAAAATCTATTGACTTTTAAAACATCTTGTGATATTATTATCCAGCAAACCAGTTGAAAAAATAAAGAAAATAAATAAACGGAGGAAGTTTTATGTATCGCGTACAGAAAAGAGACGGTAAAATTGTAGATTTTGATATTATCAAAATCGCTAATGCTATCAAACAGGCATTTGAATCATGCGAAAAAGAGTATAACGACAGTGTAATCGATTTCCTTGCTCTCAAGGTTACAGCAGATTTTGAACCCAAAATTCAGGACTCACTTATCACAGTTGAAAATATCCAGGACAGTGTTGAATCTGTTCTTGTTCAGGCAGGATATGCTGATGTTTCAAAGTCATATATTCTTTACAGAAAACAGCGTGAGAAACTTCGTAATATCAAAGGCACACTCCTTGACTATAAAGACCTTGTTGACAACTATGTTAACGTTAACGACTGGCGCGTTAAAGAAAACTCTACTGTTACATATTCTGTAGGCGGTCTTATTCTTTCAAACTCAGGTGCTATTACTGCTAACTACTGGCTTTCAGAAATTTATGACAAAGAAATTGCTGATGCTCACAGAAATGCAGATATTCATCTTCATGACCTTTCTATGCTTACAGGTTACTGTGCAGGTTGGTCACTTAAACAGCTTATTAAAGAAGGTCTCGGCGGAGTAACAGGCAAAATCACATCTGCTCCTGCTAAACACCTTGCAACACTCTGCAATCAGATGGTTAACTTCCTCGGCATTATGCAGAATGAATGGGCAGGCGCACAGGCTTTCTCATCATTCGATACATACCTTGCTCCTTTTGTAAAGGCAGATAACTTGTCATATGATCAGGTTAAGAAATGCATTGAGTCCTTTATTTACGGCGTCAATACTCCCAGCCGTTGGGGTACACAGGCACCCTTTTCCAACATTACGCTGGACTGGGTAGTACCGAATGATCTGGCGGAGCTCAACTGTATCGTCGGTGGCAAAGAGGTCGACTTTAAGTATAAGGATTGCCAG
>JAZQWT010000034.1:0-2590 GCA_045632485.1 Acutalibacteraceae bacterium | reverse complement strand
ACGGTGTGAGAATGGAAATTGAAGTTGATAAAAGCGGGGAGTATGAGCTTGCATTTATCTACGGTAAAGCAAACGACGGCAACAGGAAAGAAGACAGAGTTTCCGCTAAAGTTAATTTCTCACTTGACGGACACACAGAGGTTATAACTCTTAAAAACACAATCAAAAGTGAGTACACGGATTTTTATTTTTACACAGCCCACCTTGAAAAAGGCAAGCATACTTTAGAATTCACAAATAATCAGGGAACTTATGTATTGGATAGTGTTCTTGTTTCTCCAAAGAAAACAAACGAGAAAATTGCACTTCTTTGTGACGAGGACAGAACAGATGAAAGCACAACCTCATTCCTTGCAGTTGCACCTTGTGACGGCTACTATTCAATAGAAACAGATGCAACATCCTTCGAAGTGAACGATAATGAAACTGAAAAGGGCGGATATGTTTATCTTGTAAGAGGTCTTAATTACATTGATTTATCAGGTGCAGATAAATATTGCATCATTAAGAAAGCAGATTTCACATCAGGTACTCAGCTGCTTGATGCAACTGATGCAATTCTGTCAGACGGAGCAGTTCTGACTGACGGATGTATAGATAATATTTCAAACCTGGGCGGTAAAGCGGAGTTTACGGTTACTGCAGAAAATGAAGGTACATATTGCCTTACCTTTACTTATGCAAATAACGATGAAAACGGTGTACACGATTATAATGTTGATCTGGTTGAAAGATATGTAACTATAACTGCAAACGGTAAATCGCAGAATCTTTTCTGCAGAAATACATACAGCTGGGAAAACTTCAGGACAGTTTCCTGCTATGTTGAACTGGAAAAAGGCGATAACGTAATTACTCTTACAAACAGCGGCGAAATATCTTTTAACAACAATGATACATACGTTCCGCGTATTAAACAAATTTCTTTGAGCGAAATTTCAGTATAGTATATTGACATTTTTATACAAAATAGTATAATTAGATATTGAATATATCTTATTGAAGAAGGTAATTTAATGAACGATAATGTGCAATTTGCAAGGGGACTTGTGATTGTTGTTTTGGCGTTATGCCTCGGAATAGGAGCAGTTTTTGGTGTCGGTATGCTGATGAGCAAAATCAAAGGTGCATCTGATGACCAGATTGTGTTTGAGGACAATGATGCTATAAGAGACGAAAAAACAGAAAAAGAAGATGCAGCTGAAGAAACTTCAAAAAACAATAAAAACAAAGGCGGTTACGCTGATTTTGACGACAGCCTGTGGGCAAATGCTGTAAGCTATGAAGTAGGCAAGGGTAAAACATATCCCACCATTAACGAAGCATTGCAACATTGGGCAGCTGACGGATATCCTGCTGCAATAGTAAATATTGCCAACGGTGAATACAATGAGGTGATAAGACCTTACAGCGGTAAAACAATTGCTTTTGTGGGCGAATCACGTGACGGCGTTGTTCTTAAAACTACATCAGGCAGATATGAAGATACACCGATTATCGTTGCAAACAGCAATGTTCAGGTGCGTAATATGACTGTTATTGCAGACCATTCGAAAAACTCTTCATTTTCATACGACGGTGCAAATTATCCTGCTTCAAGAGCATGTGCAATTCATGTTGACGGTGGAGATAATGCTTACAGAAAAGGTGTCGTATATATCGAAAATGTTACTGCGATTTCTTATCAGTCAGCAGGTATAGTTGTGGGACTTATCCCTGATTCAACAGTAAGAATTGAAAACTGCGAAGTGTTTTCATACACCGAGGCTAAATTCAAAGGCAAAGTCCCTGAAACACTCAAATACGGAGCAATTCTCTGCACAAATTCAGACCCGTTACTTTATTCACAGCGTTCCGAGGAAAAACTCGAGCTTATAAGGGTTGAAGCTACTGCACAGAATACTGCAGATGTCTTGTATCTCGGTAACAGTTCAAAAGGCGAGCCGTTTAAACTGTTTGCTTATAAAACAGACCTTTTCAGCCCCCTGGGAGAAGATAAAGAGGGCAACGTGGTTTATTCACAGAATGAGGGTGGAGAACTGGTTCTTGATGAGCTTTCAAGGAAGAATAATAACGGTATGATTAATTTTAAATAACATAAAAACTCCGACAATATCTGAAGACTGTCGGAGTTTTCGTTTTGCGGAATATTGACAAGCACCGATAAAAGAAATAAAATTAGAAAAAGAAGTTTGAAACGAGGCGAAGAATATGTTTGAAGACCGTTTTGTGGCAGGAGCGCCGAACAACCCTCTCCCATATTGATTTCAACAGTAAACGATGCCCTGTAGGTGCATCGTTTTTTGTTTGAAATATACGCAAACACAGAATAATGTCTGTGTTGCGTTCAGTTGTGCTTTCTTACCAATGAAAAACCTTGATAAATTACACAAAAATGTCAATACTAATGTAGTAAAATTGCCACTATATATGTAGTTTTCACAATTCTTTTTTTGTTAGGCAAAAGTTGTTGACATCGCATTTGCTTTGTGATAAAATTGTCAAGATATTTATGTTAGAGTAATCTGCGTAAGTATGTTTGGGTGTATCGGCAGAGTTTGCCGTACATACTTTTCAGGAAAGGAGAGAG
>JAZQWT010000033.1:0-4168 GCA_045632485.1 Acutalibacteraceae bacterium | reverse complement strand
GCTACAATAGTATATGCCACTGCATTTTTCGGACAAGCCTTCATCATATTTTTAGCCGCTTTTACAATAAGTGCAAGTACACCTGCTCTGATTCCCATAAAAGCGTATTTCACAACCTTGAATGCAAGGAATTGCTTGAAGAAATAAGCTACAACAGAAATAATTATGAGCGACGGAAGCACAACACCTAACGTTGCCATAACCGAGCCGAAAACACCTGCCACCTGATAGCCGACAAAAGTTGCGGAGTTAATTGCGATAGGACCGGGAGTTGATTCTGAAATTGCAAGAATATCGAGAATGTCCTCGTTTTTTATCCAGCCTCTTTTTTCTGCAACTTCCGACTGGATAATAGGCACCATTGCATACCCGCCACCGAAAGTGAATGCACCGATTTTGAAAAACACCAAAAACAGATTCAGTGCTTTTTTAAAATTTCCTTTCATTAAAAGTAACCTCTTTCTGATATATTCCCTGCACCGTCAACTGCTTCTATTGAATAATTTCCGTCTTTGGAAATTGCAAATTCGCAGGTACCCGTTTCTTCAACAAAACCTACAGCTTTATCATTTCTGTAAATGATATAATGTGAAATACCCATATTATCCTCTGCTCTTTCCCATGTGAGAAGAGAATCAGTTTTATTGAGATTCTGCGGACATGACGGTTTTATTTTTTCCGTTTCATAACCGTTTTCAACATAATCAAGATATGTTTTTTCAAAAACAGGGTTTACGTATGAAGGGCTGTGATAATGATTATATGAAAAAGTTATAATGTTGTCGCAATAGCGTGATGCAATATCAAGTTGTTTTGCAAAACGGTCAATTGTACAGGGAACTGAATTTGCGTTAAGTGTTGCAGGCGGTACGAAAATTCCGCTTACAATACTCTTTGCACGTGCAAGAGTGAAGTTTTCGCAGTTTGCCCACAACTTCAGTTCTTTATCGCTTGTATCAATTGCCGTACGGTACATTTTCCATATTTTTTCAAGGTCATTTTCCTGAATCCAGCCTGCACCTACAGCATCCTGAGGAGCAATAATATCTCCGTCACGGAAATCGACTTTATTTATAATCTGAACCCACATCGGTACTGCCGAAATTACTGATGGTACTGAAATATATTCGGTAAAATACGGACTTAAAAGAAATGGTTTGTCTGCAGGGATTTTTTCGAGAATTGTATTAAGACCTGAAATTATATTTCCTGCTGATAATTTCATAGTGGGCATATTGTTTATTTCAGGTGTGAAATAAAATCCGTAAACACCATCGTATTTTTCTGAAATTTCTTCTGCCATATCTGCAGAAATTTCACAGACGTTGCTATATTTTTTGGTAAGAGCAGCTTCAATCCACCAATCGTCAAACATAGCAAGACCTGCAAAGATTTTTATATCTGTACCCTCAACTGCACGCAGTGCTTTATCAATTACATCTGCCGTTTTTTCATACGAAGAAAAAACTTCAAGCTCCGATTGATAATAAACTGTCCACGTGCCGTCAGAAGACATATTTGCAGTATCCTGCAGAATCAGGTATTCAATACCCGCTTTCTTCATATTTTCAACTTCCTGTGCCCATCTTTCGTCATCCCAGTAAGAACTCATCCAGGACTGAATGAAAGTTCCGTTGTAAACAGGGGCACATCTTCTTTCCGTTGTTTCTGAAAAAGGCAGAAGAACCATAATAAGAGCAAAAACTGCCGATAAAATTTTAATCATATCGAGTACTCCTTCCACTTATATATTAAACCATATTTGACCTGCGAAATCAATATACAATGCAGCAATAAAGTATAAATTAAACAATACAGTTGACATTTTTTATATAATAAAGTATAATCAATCTGCAGTTTATAAATGGTGGAGTCTGTCATAAAATGCAATAGCGTTTTATTTATGAATTGTGTTTCGTATCAGTATACCCTTTCTATACGAATTTTCAGACAGAACTCTTCGTGAGTTCTTTTTTTATACCCTTTGGCTGCAGATTATTTTTTAGGAGTGATTCAAATGAGTCCGATTACAATCACGGCACTTGCCATCTTCGCAGTAACTTACATACTGATGATGGCGTTTCAGAAAATCCGTCCTTACGTGGCGGTAGGTTCAGCAGTTATCTTCGTTGTGCTTGGCACAATCGCAACAATGAACCCCACAATCTTCGGAGAAAATTTCTTCGCACTTACAAACGGTTCTTTCTCTTACGGCCTTACAACGGCTATAAGTGAAATTGACTGGAATGTAATTATGATGATTGCAGGTACAATGGGTACGGTTTACCTGTTTATCGAATCAAAAATGCCTCAGCTTATGTCTGACGTGCTTATTTCCAAAATGCCCAATATGAAGTGGATTGTGGTTGCACTTTCACTTTTCGCAGGCATCGTTTCTGCTTTTGTTGACAACGTGGCCACTGTTCTTATGATTGCGCCCGTTGCTCTTGCTTTCTGCAAAAAAATGAACGTTTCTCCCGTTCCGTCAATTATATGTATTGCGGTTTCATCCAACCTTCAGGGTGCTGCAACACTGGTTGGTGACACAACATCAATCCTCCTTGCAAAAGCGGCAGGACTTGATTTCTCTGACTTCTTTGTTCAGGACGGCAAGCCCGGTATGTTCTGGGTTGTTCAGGCAGGTGCAATTGCAAGTGCAATTATTATCTACTTTATGTTCAGAAAAGATAAAGAAAAAATCGAATTCAACAACCGCACAGTTGTTGAAGACAAATTCCCCACATTCCTTCTTGTCGGAACAGTTGTGGCTCTTATTGCCGTTTCTTTCATTCCTTACAAAGATACAGCAGCCCCCGGTCAGTTCTATAAACCGGACATCACAAACGGTATTATCTGTATAGCATTCTTCCTTGTCGGGATTATCAGAGAGCTTTTTATCAAGAAAAACAAAGAAATTATCAAGGGCGCTTTCAAAGAAATTGACTATTACACAATCGCACTTCTTACAGGCCTTTTCGTTGTAATCGGCGGTATCAAGAATGCAGGTGTTATCGATGTTATCGGTGATGCTATTGCAAAATTAGGTTCAGGAAATCCCTTTATCGTTTACACAATCATCGTATGGATGAGCGTTATTCTTTCAGCGTTTATCGATAACATTCCCTATACAGCAACAATGCTTTCAATCGTTCCCGTTATCGCTTCACGCGTTGGTATGGAGCCCTTACTTCTTTACTACGGTCTCCTCTGCGGTGCAACGTTGGGCGGTAACCTTACTCCCATCGGTGCAAGTGCAAACATTGCAGGTATCGGTATTTTAAGAAAAGAAGGCTATGAAGTCAAGGCTACAACGTTTATGAAATACGGTGTACCCTTTACCCTTGCAGCGGTTATCACAGGTTATCTTCTTATCTGGTTCATCTGGAAATAAAATCAATATTGCAAAGTTTAAAAGAGAGTCTTGGCGGCTCTCTTTTTTATTGCATATTATAAGTATTTATGGTACAATTTTACGTGACGTTATAAGAGAGGTGAAACTATGTTTGTTAAAGACAAAGATTTTTATCGTTCACTTTTTACAATGACCTTTACAATTGCTCTGCAGAATATTATCGTATTTGGTGTAAATCTTGCCGACAGTATTATGCTTGGCAGATTTGCAGAAGAAGCTTTAGCAGGCGTAGCACTTGTGAATCAGATTCAGTTTTTACTACAGATGATTATAATCGGTGTCGGTGCAGGCACACTTATCTTTTCTTCGCGTGCATGGGGAAGCAGAGATATTGCCACAATCAAAAAAATCGCAAACATTGCAATGAAAACGGCAGTTACTTTGTCATTTGTGATTTTCATACCTGTTTTCTTTTTCCCTGAACAGACTTTGTCACTTCTTTCCAATGAGGAAGCAGTTGTGGCAGAGGGCGTAAAATATTTAAGAGTGATATGCTTTACATATCCCGTTTTTGCAATCACAAATACATTGCTTTCAACTCTTCGAAGTGTCGAAACAGTAAGAATCGGATTTTACGTTTCTCTTTCAACTCTTGTTATAAACGTATGCCTGAATTATCTTCTGATTTTCGGCAATTTCGGTTTTCCGCAAATGGGTGCAAGAGGTGCAGCGGTAGCAACCTTTATTGCCAGATTTGTCGAACTTATCATTGTTGCTTTATACATTAAATTCAAAGACAAAAAAATAAATCTGAAA
>JAZQWT010000032.1:0-24341 GCA_045632485.1 Acutalibacteraceae bacterium | reverse complement strand
GCTGCCCATTTTACTGCGTTTGTAATAATTTTCTGAACATCAGCATTGTGATAGCTGGGGTTAGTTTCGTGACCGGGCTGGAAATAGAAAACCTTGCCCAGACCTTTATACCATGTGCAACCTGAACGGAAAACCTCTCCTCCTGCAAACCAACCGAGGAAAATCAGTTCATCAGGCTGCGGAATATCAAATCTTTCGCCGTACATTTCTTCGCTTTCAAGCTCAATATATTCACTGACGCCCTTTGCAATGGGATGCTGAGGAAGAACTGTCCACAGTCTTTCTCTGTCGTTATCTCTCCATTTAAGAGTACAGCTTGTGCCCATTGTAAGACGGAAAGGCTTTGACATATGTGCAGAATGAAGGAAAATCACACCCATTCCGCGAAGAATTCTCTCATGAACCTTCTTTGCAAGTTCATCAGGCACGTCATCGTGCTTTGCATGACCCCACCAGAGAAGCACATCTGTATCTTCCAGCAGTTCATCAGGCAGACCGCAGTCGGGCTGGTCTAAAGTTGCAGTTCTTACAAGCAATTCTTCATCAGTTTTAAGAAAAGAAGCAATTACATTGTGCATACCGCCGGGGTACATTGCCATTGTTGCTTCGTCTGTTCTGTCATGGTAATTTTCGTGCCATACCGTTACTTTTATCATCGGGCACACTCCTTTTATGCATTGTTATCGTTAATTCTACCACACCACAATATTTTTTTCAACAACTTTTGTAATATTTAAACAAAAAAATTAAATTTATATTTCATAGAAAGTAATGACTTTTTAAATTATTTGTGATATAATGATTATAATTGTATGCGGAGGTAGTTAGAATTGGATTTAATCAGCAGAATCGCACCACAGGTTAAAGATAAATTTATTTGTGAAATCGTAGAAAAAACGACAGAGCAGGATTGGTACGGCTACAAAGTAAAAGACGGAAAAATATGCCTTTCAGGTACGGACAAGGTATGTGTGGCAAAAGCTTTCGGTAAATATCTCGAAAATTGCCTTAACAAAAAAATCACCCCCTGTTGCGGTGATATCGATGAAATCACTGAAGCACCGTTGCCTGAAAAAGAGTTTTCAGCTTTCATTCCGCAGAAGCTGCGAGTTTTCGGTGATTATACTTTGTATTCAAACGATGCATGGAAATGGGATTTGAAAAAATGGGAAAACTTCCTCGATACACTTGCTTTGAACGGAATTAATATGGCAGTAAATCTTGTGGGAAACGAGGGCGTATGCTTCTACACACTGATTAAAATGGACTTTCTGCAGGATTTCGCCCTGGAATTTGTTTCAGGTCCCGCTTTTTATGCCTGGCAGATGTCAAATAAGTTTTACAACTATGTTCCCAGTAAAACCTTTGAGCATATTGAAAGAAACCTTGAAATGGGAAAAAAAGTTGTTGCACATATGAAAGAGTTGGGAATCACGCCTATCCTTTCAACCTTCTCAGGTCTCGTGCCTGATATTTCAAAAAGACTTTTCAACACAAAAGAGATAACTATAGACGATAAATGGGCGGCTTTTGCAAAAACATATAAATTCAGACTCGATTCACCCAGCTTCAGAAGATTCTTCCTTAAATATCTTGAAGTGCAGGCTGAATATCTGGGCACTTCCGATTATTATCTCTGCAATCAGCTTTGCGGTACTGTAATCGGCACAAAGAAAAAGGACATCGCTTACATCGAAGCATCAGCAAAAGAACTTGACAGAGCAGCAGATTTCTATAACGAAAATGCAACTCTTGTTTTCTCAAGTGAAGGATACAGACCTGAATTTGTATCAAAAATCAAAAGATGCAATACTCTGATACTTGATATTGACTCCGCTATGCATGAAACGACAAACGGTTTCGACGGTTGTGAATTTGTACTCGGAAACTCCCAGCACAACAATTCACACAACAGTATGCAGGGCGACATTGATGAAGTAGCATCTAACCCCTATCTTGAATGCAAGGAAAAATATCCAAATACCGTAGGCGTGGGACTTTTCCCTGAAAATCTTAATCAGAATCCTATGTTTTTTGCACTTTCTTTCGATGTGCTTACAGAAAACAAAAAAATTAACCTGAACGATTGGTATAAAAAATACGAAATCGTACGTTACGGCACAACAGATGAAAATGCAGATGAACGAATTTCACTTTACAGGAAAACCTGTTATTCAAAAGAACACAGTGTAGTACCTGTAGGCTCCGCAATCTGCACAAGACCTCAGCTCAACTTACGGCACACAGGGCTTTATGACAGAGTCGAGTCACTTTATGACAACAAAGACCTCCTGAAAATTTATCGTTCTCTGCGTGAACTTAAATGTGATAACGAGGCTTACAGATATGATATTGTAAATATCGCAAAACAGTTGCTTGACAATATTGCTTTTAATTTACACGGAGAAGCAGCAAAAGCATACAGAGCAAGGCAAATGGAGCCTCTGACAGAAAAATCAGAAAAATTCCTTCAGATTATCGACGATGTTAATGAAATGCTCGTCTGCCACAAGCTTTTCAATGCATCCTGTTACATTGAGCAACTCAGGAAAATCTCAGAAACCGATAATGAACTTACATATTTTACCATCAATTATATCGCTTCAATAGGTCTTTGGGGACCGATGATTGAAGATAATCAGCGTTATGACTACGGTTGGCAGTTACTCGGCAATTTCCTGCCCTGCTATCAGAAAATCAGATGGCAGAAATTCTTTGAGCATATTTCCGGACAGTTCAAATTCATTGGTTTTCAGGAAAAAGCAAGAAAACAGATTAACGACCGTGATATATTTACTTCAACACCATTCTACAGCGATATGGCCAGATTTGAGCAAGGTGTAATCCTTACTTTCAATCCGCCTGAATTTGAAGAAAAAGACACATTATCAATTTGCGACAACACAGTAAATAAATATTTCAATTAAAGGAGCCTAAAACAATGGAAACAGCACAGTATATTGAAGAAATTCTCTCTGCATATGAATTTGAAGGCAATTACACAGGCTACAGACACATCACAGCAGGGCACATTAACACAACTTTCGCTTTGCAGTTTGATGTAAATGGTAAAAACAAACAGTATATTGCACAACGCATTAATACAAATGTATTCAAAAAACCTGCTCAGCTTATGGAAAATATGGTAAACGTTACTCGCCATCTTGCAGAAAAAATCAAAGCAAACGGCGGTGATACTGAAAGAGAAACCCTCAGTGCTCTTATTGCAAAAGACGGAAAGCCCTACCACATTATGCCTGACGGTTCTTTCTGGAGATGCGTTAATTTCATTACAGATGCATACTCATGCGACACTATAGAAAATCCTCAGGTTTTCTTCAATGCAGGTGCTGCTTTCGGTGATTTTATGAGTAAGCTTGCTGATTTTGACGGCAGCACTCTCCACGAAACTATTCCTGATTTCCACAATACAAAACAGCGTTTCAAAAACTTCCTTATTGCTCTTGAAGCCAACAAATCAGGCCGAAAAGACAACGTAAAAGAAGAAATCAACTTTGTTCTCGAAAGAGAAAAAGACGCTGAAAAGCTTGTAAACCTTATCGCAGAAGGCAAGCTCCCCATAAGAGTTACACATAACGACACAAAAATCAACAATATTATGTTCGACAATCAGTCAAACCTCGGGCTTTGCGTGCTTGACCTTGACACAGTTATGCCCGGTGTTTCGCTTTACGACTTCGGTGATGCTATACGCTCAGGTGCAGGTACTGCTGCAGAAGATGAAAAAGATGCTTCAAAGATGAAGCTCAATGTTGAACTTTATAAAGCTTATACAGAGGGTTATCTTTCAACTGCAGGAAAAAGTCTTACTCCCACAGAAGCTGAAAACCTTGCATTTTCAGCAATGCTTCTCACTTTTGAGTGTGGTATGAGATTCCTCACAGACTATCTCGACGGAGATGTATATTTCCATACAGATTATGCTGAACACAACCTTGTAAGATGCAGAACACAGTTTGCTCTTGTTAAAGACATCGAAGACCATATGGATGAACTCAACGCAATTACAGATGAACTTTACAGGAGGTACAGCAAATGATGAAGAAGTTTACTAAAAAACACCTTCTCATTGCAGTATCATGTCTGGTAGTTATAGCGGTTATGGCTTCTTTCACAGCTTTGGTTGCCATACCTTCAGTCAGAAGAGCCGCAATAAAATCAGCGAAAGAAGACCTTTTTGAACGCTACTATTCTTTCCCTGAAGGCGGTATTATAACTTCTGAAAACGGTTTTAAAAACAACAAGAAAAACTCCTTGCTTTATGTTAAATCAGCTATCGAAAACGGAGTTGACTGCTTTGAACTTGATGTATGTTTTGATGAAAACGGTACACCTTATATTGCAGAAACAGCAGATACAATAGATGAACACACAATGCCTCTGGAATATATCATAAGCTATATAAGCGAAGAAGCAATCAATCAGAATTTCCGCAGACATTTTATAAATCTTCATTTATGCGATGCAGCAAATCTTGAAGAGGTAGACCGCATTATAACTGATTATGAAATGGAAAATTACTGTTTTTTCACAGGGGTAAATGCAAATCAGGCAAAATACATACGTGAAAACAGCAGTGTCGGTTTTTATCTCGACTATAAAGTTGACAAAACTAAAGTTAACAACGCCGAATACGCTGCACGTGTAGTAAGTGAGGTTTCCCAGTCTGGTGCTATAGGTATCAACTGCGACTACAGTGCTTTCAGCGATCTGATGTCTGTTATGTTCAAAGAAAGCTGGCTCAAAATATCGTTACACGGTGTTGAAACTGAATTCGATGCGGTCAAAGCTGTCACCTATTCACCAAACCAGATAATCACATCGAACCCCGAACAGGTACGAGCAATACTTATTGAGTGGAATGCTAACGCTCCCTCCAGCGATATTATAATTTCATAAAAAAAGGCAGAGATGTAAAATGCAATCATTAAGAGAACTTTATAAAATAGGCAAAGGACCTTCAAGCTCACATACAATGGCTCCTTTCAAAGCCTCAACTCTTTTCAGAGAAGAAAACCCCGAAGCAGACTCTTTTAAAGCCATTCTCTACGGTTCACTTGCCAAAACAGGCAAGGGCCACCATACAGATGAGGCAATTTGTCAGGGGTTCGGCGGCATCAGAACCGAACTCGTTTTCGACGTTGAAACAGAAGACCTTCCCCACGAAAACACTGTTGACTTTTTTGCATACAAAAACGGTGAAGAGATCGCTAAAATGCGCGTTATGAGTATCGGTGGTGGTGATTTTGAGGTTGAAGGAAGACCTCACATTGCACCTAAAGAAGTTTACAAAGAAAACACCTTCGCTGAAATCGCAAAATACTGCAAAAAACATAAAATCCGTATAAGTGACTACGTTTATCAGAACGAAGGCGAAGAAATCAAGGAATTCCTTGCAGAAGTATGGGCTGCAATGAAAGATTGTGTAAATGAGGGCTTGCTTACTGACGGCATTCTTGACGGAGGTCTTAAGGTTGAGAGAAAAGCCAGATATCTTCTTGACCAGCAACACATTGACGAAAGCGAAATCACTTATGAAAACAGAATGGTCTGCGCATATGCTTTCGCAGTAGGCGAACAGAATGCTGGTGGCGGAATCGTTGTAACTGCTCCCACTTGCGGTGCAAGTAGTGTTTTACCTGCAGTTCTGAAATATATGCAGGAGAAAAAACGTTTTTCTGACAGAAAGATTATTGACGCTCTTGCAGTTGCCGGTATTATAGGCATTCTCGTTAAAACAAATGCTTCTGTAAGCGGTGCGGAATGCGGATGCCAGGCTGAAATGGGTACTGCCTGTTCAATGGCTGCTGCGGCACTTGCTGAAATTTTCGGAATGAGAATCGAACAGATTGAATACGCAGCAGAAGTTGCAATGGAACACCATCTCGGTCTTACATGCGACCCCATTGCAGGTCTTGTTCAGATTCCGTGCATTGAGCGCGGTGCTATTGCTGCAATGAGAGCGATAAACGCTCTTAATCTTGCAAATTTCCTCAGTTCAACAAGAAAAATCTCTTTTGACCTTGTTGTGGAAACAATGTACGAAACAGGTAAAGACCTTAAATTCCACTACCGTGAAACATCGGAAGGCGGACTTGCAAAGCTTTATCTTAAGCAAAAGAAAACCAAATAAAAAAACGACTCCGGACCGCTCTTAAAACGCTCCGGAGTTTTCTGTTATAACTTTGTCCATTTTTATATCGTGTTTTTCAGTCGGAATTTCATCGCAAAGAAGTTCCGAGAAACAAAGGCAGACCTTTTCAGCATCTGTTTTCTCTAAAAAAATGTCATAAAATCCACCGCCATGACCTAATCTGTTTCCTTTCAAATCGGCAGAAACACATGGTATTACCGCTAAATCTATTCTGACATCATTTTCCTGCATTGCTTCTTCCGGCTCGGGAATATTCATAAAACCCGGTTTTAAAACGCTTTCTTTATCAATCCGTACAGGCATCATAACACCTTTGGCAATACACTTCGGAACATATACTCTTTTATCCTCTTCGAGAGCAGTTTTTATTATAAGAGAAGTCCCGGGCTCACAGGCTGTTGAAACATAAATAAATATTGAAGATGCATTTTTAAAACAGGAAGAAGAAATTACTGTTTTCTGAATTTTCTCACTTGAAACATCAATGTATTCCTGTGTTAAACAAGAAACCTTATTTTTAATTTTTATCCTTAATTCTTTTTTATCCATATCCTTCACCGTGTTTATTATAACACATTTTCAGAAATTTTCAAAAAACTCTTGAACACCAATCCGTTTCTATGATAGAATAACTCCATATTAAGTGGATTTCTAAAAAGGAGATGTAAGAATATGAGCGTGGTAAATGCAATTTTTTCAAACCTCGGAGCTTTCCTGATGTCAATTCTTATGACACTTTTTGTACCGTATGCAGGAATTGAGGCTCCCGTTATCGACACAAAAAAAGATGACTGTCTTTTCACAATTGAAATGTTGTCAGATACTCACATTGAACAGACAGAGCTTCTCCGCCCCGAGTTCCTTAAATCAGGTCTGAGAAACTTAAAAAGAGCAAAAACAGAAATCAATGCAGTTGTTGTTGCAGGAGATATCACAAACTATGCTGACGAGCCCTCTCTTGCAGAGTATTTTGATATTATAAAAAAATACAGCCCCTGCCCTGTTGTTACTGCTGCAGGTAACCACGACATCGGCCACGTCGGTGACAGAGATGTAACTGACATCACCCGTGAAGAAGCAATGGCTAATTTCATCAGATACACAAACGAATATCACGGCACAAACAATGAGCACAACTATTTCAGCATCGAAATTGACGGCTATACTTTCATCGTTATCGGTGACGAAGTTATTAACGGCGGACATTGGGATGCAATGGATATGTCTCAGGAACAGCTTGATTTTCTTGACGCTGAGCTTGCAAGAACAACAACAGAAGGCAAACCGGTTTTCGTTGTATGCCACTGGCCTGTTGACGATATAAACGGTGAAAATGTTATCTGGCCCGACAGCGGTATCGACCTTGAAATCAACGATGTAAAATCAATTATGGAAAAATATCCCAATGTTTTCTATATCAGCGGTCATATGCACTCAGGCATAAAATGTACTTACATTTACGAAAAATACGGTCTTTCAAACGTTGAACAGGTAAACGGTGTAACTTACATTAACCTTCCTACATATGGTATTGTAAATATGTTCGGACTTCTTCAGGCAGGTACAGGAATGCAGCTTGAAGTTTATGAAAATGAAGTTATTATCAGACCCCGTAATTTCATTACAAACCAATGGTTTACCAACTCCGCTTTTACAATCGATTTAGTTTAAATTTCAGCCTTTCCGGTATAACGGAAAGGCTTTTTATGCTCTGTTTTTTTACCTTGTGATTTAAAATCAGACAAGAAGAACAGATTTGATTTTTTTGAAACAATGTGATATAATTATCTATCATTTATTAAGGAGAAATTTTTATGAGAGCAGTAGTAACGGTTGTCGGAAAAGATATGGTTGGTATCCTTTCTAAAGTTTCAGGTATCTGTGCAGAAAACAAAATGAATGTTATTGAAGTATCACAGACAATTCTTCAGGATATGTTCTGTATGATTATGCTCGTTGAGACTTCAGAAGGTGCAAACTTTGCTGCATTTTCAGATGAAATTAAGGCAGAAGGCGAAAAATTAGGCCTTGTTATTCACGCAATGCACGAGGATGTTTTCAACTCAATGCATAGAATATAAAGGAGTTGAAAAGTTATGATTAATACAGGCGATATTCTTGAAACCATTGGTATGATTCAGAATGAACACCTTGATATCAGAACAATCACAATGGGTATTTCACTCCTTGACTGTTGTTCAGGTGATATTGATGTTTCATGCACTAAAATCTACGATAAAATCACACGTCTTGCATCAAAGCTTGTTAAAACAGGCGAAGACATCGAAAAAGAATACGGTATCCCCATTATCAATAAAAGAATCTCAGTTACCCCTATTGCTATGATTTTAGCATCATCAGGCGGTGACCCGGTTAAATATGCACTCGCTCTTGAAAAAGCATCACGCGAAGTAGGTGTAAACTTCATCGGCGGTTATTCTGCACTTGTGCAGAAGGGCTTTGCTCAGGGCGACGAGGCTCTTATCCGCAGTATTCCCGAGGCACTTTCACGTACTGAGCATATCTGTTCAAGCGTCAACATAGGCTCAACAAAAACAGGTATCAATATGGATGCTGTTAAGCTTATGGGTAATGTTATCAAAAACGCTGCATACGCAACAGAAGACCGCGACTGTATCGGTGCTGCAAAGCTTGTTGTTTTCTGCAATGCGCCCGATGATAACCCCTTTATGGCAGGTGCTTTCCATGGTGCAGGTGAAGCAGATTGCGTAATCAACGTTGGTGTATCAGGCCCCGGTGTTGTAAGAAGTGCATTAACTAAAATTCCTGACGCAAACATTACAGAAGTTGCAGATATGGTTAAGAAAACTGCATTCAAAATCACACGTATGGGTCAGCTTGTTGCAAATGAAGCATCAAGAAGACTTAGCGTACCTTTCGGTATTGTTGACCTTTCACTTGCTCCCACTCCGGCTGTAGGCGACTCTGTTGCATACATTCTTGAAGAAATGGGACTTGAACAGTGCGGTGCTCACGGAACAACAGCCTGCCTTGCACTTCTTAACGATGCTGTTAAAAAAGGCGGAGTAATGGCTTCTTCCCATGTTGGCGGACTTTCAGGTGCATTTATTCCTGTCAGCGAAGACGCAGGTATGATTAATGCAGCAAGAAGCGGTTGCCTTACTCTTGAAAAGCTTGAAGCAATGACAGCAGTTTGTTCTGTTGGTCTTGATATGATTGTAGTGCCCGGTGACGTAACACCTGAAATTATTTCTGCAATTATTGCAGACGAAGCTGCAATCGGTATGATAAACTCAAAGACAACTGCAGTAAGACTCATTCCCGCAATCGGTAAGGAAGTAGGAGATGAACTCAATTTCGGCGGACTTCTCGGCAGCGGTCCTGTTATGAGAGTAAACACTGCATCTCCTGAAAAATTCATTTCTCGTGGCGGTAGAATTCCCGCTCCTATTCAGAGTCTTAAAAACTAAAGGCAAAAGGAAAATCAAGGAGCAAATACAATGACAGATAAAGAATTACGAGAAATAAGAAGGCGTTTCCGCCCCGATAAAAATAACATCATCAGTCTTAAGGGTTGTATGGTAAACTCTGAAAAAACCATTATTTCGCAATTCAGCCAATCAGTTGCACAATGTTCAACCGATGAAAGCGAAAAAATCCTTGCTGTGATGAAAAAATCTCTTTCAGGCTCTCTTGGCACTAATCTTTTAGACCTTGAATATGGTGCTATGGAGGTTTCCGTAAGTGAAAAGCACAAAATGCTTATGGCTTTACGTGACTCACATCTGAAAGACGATGAATTGCTCACAAGGTTTTATGAAACTGTAATCGACAGTGTTTCTTTTGAGGGAAATTTCGCAATATTACTTATACACGATACATACGACGTATTTGAATATTCCCAGGATGGCGAAAAAGACATGGATTCTGCGTCGCAATTTTCCTATATAGTATGCAGTATATGTCCCGTTAAAGAACTCAATACGGGCCTGTATTTCCGCGAATATGACGGCACCTTCAGAACCTTTGACAAGTATTCAATGCTTTCAAACCCTGATATCGGTTTTATGTTCCCCTCTTTTGATAACAGAGCAGCAAATATTTACAATGTACTTTATTACACCCGCGACATTGCTGATGTACATCCTGAATTTGTTGACAACATTTTCGGTGTTGAAATTCCTGTTTCAGCTGCAGAAAAAAAAGACAGCCTGAACTCATGCCTGAAAGAAACCCTTGAAGAAGAATGTGACTTCAATGTAATGAAATCAGTTCACGACCACGTTTCGGTTATGATACAGGAGCATAAAGAAACAAAGCAGGAAGAACCGTTAAGGCTTTCAAAAAACACTTTCAGGGAAGTTCTTGAAGATTGTGGTGTAGATGAAGAAAAGGTAGAACGTTTTTCAGATAAGTTCGACGAAGAATTCGGCGAAGGTGCAGAAATCGCACCCAAAAGCATAATTGATGTAAAGAAATTCCAGCTTGTAACACCTGACGTACAGATAAAAGTAAACCCCGACAGAACTGACCTTGTAACGACACAGGTCATCGACGGAGTAAGATATATTATGATACGTGCAAACACCGGTGTAGAGGTTAACGGAGTAAACATCGATATAAAATAAAAATAAAGCGACAGAAGTTTTCTTGCTTCTGTCGCTTTTATTATTTAACTTTTGAACAATAAATTATAAAGTTTGGGTTCAACACCGAATTCTTTCATTGCATTCTCTACTTCAGAGAGTGCTTTTTGTTTTGTTGCTTTAGGCGTTGTATCACGTTTTACTGCACGGATAAGAATATTCTTCGGAGTGTGAGCAAAATCGATAAATTCAAGAAGCTGGGTTTTATATCCGCAGTATTCAAGAAGATTACCTCTGATTGAATCTGTAAGCAAAGCCGAAAATCTTTCCTGAATTATTCCGTAACGTGTAAGCAAAGAAAGGTTTTCCGTTTTCATCTGGCTGTTTAATTCGTGTTGACAACACGGTACAGAGAAAATCATTTTTGCATCCCAGTTTATTGCATTGAAAAGTGCAAAATCCGTTGCAGTATCACAAGCATGAAGAGTGATTACCATATCAACTTCAAAGGGGCATTTATAGCCGTTGATATCACCCAGCTCAAAGCGTAGATTTCTATAACCGTATTTTTCCGCCGCCTTGTTACACTTTTCGATTACATCCTTCTTTAAATCAAGACCGATGATTGTTGTATCAATTTTTCTGATTTCAGTAAGATAGTAATAAACAATAAAGGTCAGATAAGATTTTCCGCAACCGAAATCGATAATATTAAGTTTTTTGTAATCACTGCGTCTGACGGAATCGTCAATCATTTCAATCAGGCGGTTAATCTGCTTGTATTTATCATACATCGCCTGAATAACCTTACCCTCTTTTGTAAAAATACCCATATCCACAAGAGGGGCAATGATTTCACCTTCGGGAAGAATATACTGCTTCTTTCTGTTATGTTCTGTATGAGTGTTTGCAGAGTTTACAGACTGAACTGTCTTTTCCTTATAGAAAACCTTATCCTTTTTGGAAGCCATAAGAGAAATTTCTTTCTCCCCTGTCCAAGCATTAACCTGCAGAAAAATACCGTCAGCCAGCTCACAGATTCTGACTGCAAGGTTTTCTTTCTTCACATTCTCGTGAAAAACCTGCTTTTCGGTATACTTTGCAATCTGATAACCGTCTTTCATGGTATTTACTGTAAGCTTTTTAAACTCAGACTGCTTTGACTTAGGCTTACTGACAACTGCTTTCTGCAAATCGGATGTGAATATTTTTTCAATATAGCCTTTGAATTCAGACATAATTATTCTGTCTCCTCAACAGATTCTCTGTAAGCCAACACTGCAGCGTGAACTTCTTCTTTCTTCTTACCTGTAAGCTTGTAGAAGAAGAACGGTACACCTGCAAGGAACATCATAATACCGTGAACGATTGTGTAGAAGAACAAAAGTGTAACCTTTGTATCAAAACTCTGCACGGGAGTGGGAACAAGGTCTGTAGGCTGAATATAACCGATAATTGAGCCTTCACCGTAAAGGATAAGGGGGGCAAGAACGCTTGCAATTGTACCGCTTATAAGTGTGCCTACACCAATAACAAAGGGGAATGATGCATCGAAGCGTTTTCCTGTTTTTAATTCAATTGTTTCAAGAACATCAGCCTGGAACATTGAGGGAAGAAGATTTGACGCACCAAACTGGATACCGATAAGGAACAAGAATACTATAAATACAATCTGCAAAATTGCAGTTCCTGTTTTGAAGTAAGCATATCCTACACCGAAAGCTATACAGTTTGCGCAAAGTGAATAGATACCACTTGCAATGTAAAGCTGTCTTGCATCAAACTTTTTAAGCAGGAAGTTAATGACAAGCATACCGACCGCTGTGCCGATACCAACAGGAAGCACGAAAAGAATTTTCTTTGAAATATCGCCAAGAACAGCCGCTGCAATAAATGCTTCCATAAATGTTGAGATACCTCTGAAGCTCTTTAAGAATTCAGAAATAATAATTGTCCATGCATATTTATTTTTAACAATATCAACAAAACCTTCAAGAGGATTTTTCTTTTCTGCAGTGTAAACAGTTCTTTCACGGACAACCTTCATACCGAGAAGAACAGTAATAACACCTACAACGCTGCAAAGAGCCGCAGAAATTATGTATTGAAGACCTTCAACACTGCGGATACTTGTGCCTGTAACAGCTTCAATAAGCTCAGGATTATCCTTATTCCAGATAAGACCTACTACCAGCACAATAACAACAGGTGCAGAGTTACCGATTGCCGATGAAATACTTCTGAAAGAAAGAACCTGGTCACGTTCTTTGAGATTAGGTGTCATAACATTTGCAATCATATTGATTGAATTGCCGAAAGTACAGAAAATCGACCAGAGCACGGCAAGAGTTACAACATAAATCATTAGAATTGTTCCTGAAAGCCCTTTGGGTGCCCAGAAAGACAGCATCATAACAATTGCCATCGGAACTGCCACAAGCATTGCTATGGGTCTGAATTTTCCGCCTTTACCCATCCTTCTGCCGTCAATGTACATTACGATAAAGAAATTGAGTACAAACGGAATAACGGCCGTTAACAAGTTGAAAAGTGATGTCTGTGATTCGGGTAATCTCAAAACATTGACAAGGTATGCGTTTCTGTTTCCGCCGACCATACCTGTCATAGTTGTGTAAAAGAACACACCGAGCAGATAAAGCACAAATTCATTTGTTTTGACGTGTTTTCCGCTTTCACTGTTGAGGTTCGTTTTAGCCACTGTCATAATAATACCTCCTTAAGAAGTTATTTTGATTGTATTTTCGTTCGCATCGTCAATATGGAATTTTTTATTTATTACCGAATTTTTTCTTCATTCTCAATTCTTTTGAGAGAATACGTTTTCTGAGTCTCAATGATTCAGGTGTGATTTCAAGAAGCTCATCGTCACTTATGAATTCCATACACTGTTCAAGGCTGAGTACTGAATGCGGAACAAGTCTCAGAGCGTCATCAGAGCCTGCAGCACGTGTATTTGTCATCTGTTTTTTCTTACATACATTACATACGATATCTTCGTCTTTTGAGCACTCGCCTACAATCATCCCCTCATAAACATCAACACCGGGGCCGATGAAAAGTCTGCCTCTTTCCTGAGTATTGAAAAGGCCGTAGCCTGTGCTTTCACCCGTTTCGTGAACGACAATTGAACCGCGTTCACGCATTTTAATATCGCCTGCATAAGGAACATATCCCTCAAAAAGCTGGTTCATAATACCGTTACCGTTTGTATCTGTCATAAATTCTGAACGGTAGCCGATAAGACCGCGTGAAGGAATTCTGAACTCAAGATGAGTCATACCGCCATCACGTGTACCCATATTTTCAAGTTCACCTTTACGTGAGCCTAATTTTTCAATAACTGCACCAACATAGTTTTCAGGCACTTCAACGATAAGAAGTTCAACCGGCTCCATCATAACGCCGTCTTCTTCTTTCATAATAACTTTAGGACGTGAAACCTGGAATTCATAACCCTCACGACGCATTGTTTCAATAAGAATTGAAAGATGAAGCTCACCACGGCCTGAAACCTTGAATGTGTCAGTGGTTTCAGTATCTTCAACGCGCATACTTACGTTTGTTTCAACTTCCTTGTAAAGTCTGTCACGCAGGTTTCTTGAAGTAACATATTTACCCTCTCTGCCTGCAAAGGGACTGTCGTTTACAATAAAGTTCATTGAAATTGTAGGCTCATCAATTTTGATAAAAGGAAGTGGTTCAACGCATAAAGGAGAACAGATTGTTTCACCGATATTAAGTCCGTCAATACCTGAAACACAGATAAGGTCACCCATCGAAGCTTTTTCAACTTCAACTCTTTTAAGACCTTCAAACTGATAAAGACGTGAAATTTTCACGTTCTGTGTTGTTCCGTCAGTTTTGCAAAGAACAACGCTTTCACCTTTTTTGAGTGAACCTCTTTCGACACGTCCGATACCGATTCTGCCGATATAATCATCATAGTCAAGACTTGAAAAAAGCACCTGTGTAGGACCTTCAATGTCACCTTCAGGGCATTCGATATTTTCAAGAATAGAGTCAAGAAGAGGTCTCATATCCCCATCACGTACAGAACTGTCAAGTGAAGAATAACCCTCTCTTGCAGAAGCATAAACTACAGGGAATTCTAACTGGTCTTCATTTGCGCCAAGTTCAATGAAAAGGTCAAGCACTTCGTCTATAACCTCTTCAGGGCGTGCACCGGGGCGGTCGATTTTGTTTACAACAACCACAACTTTCTTTTCAAGACCGAGTGCCTTTTTGAGAACAAATCTTGTCTGGGGCATACATCCCTCAAACGCATCAACAAGCAGAAGCACACCGTCAACCATCATAAGAATACGTTCAACTTCACCACCGAAATCAGCATGTCCGGGAGTGTCAACAATATTGATTTTTGTATCCTTGTAATGAATTGAAGTGTTTTTGGAAAGGATTGTGATACCTCTTTCTCTTTCAAGGTCGTTTGAGTCCATAACCCTGTCCTGCACCTGCTCATTTGAACGGAAAATACCGCTCTGCTTGAGCATTTCGTCAACAAGTGTTGTTTTACCATGGTCAACGTGGGCAATAATTGCAACATTTCTTACATCATTTCTCTTATCCAAGTTTTTCACCTTCATAGACAATTTTACAAATTAACATTATACTACAAATCCCCATTTTTTACAAGTGTTTGAAGCAAATAAAACAAAAACTGCCTTTCTGTCGGAAAAGCAGTTTTTTTAATACTTATCAGTTATTTTTTATCAGAATTTTCTTTCTTACGGTATCTTACTATTGCAATGATTGAAGAAATTATACCTGCAATCTGTGCAAAAATAGCAGTGGAGCCGAGAACAAAATGATATACCGTCCAGCAAGACATATTGCCTAACAGGAAAAGTCTGATATTCTGTTCTTTTTTCTGGCACATTGCAAGCATATAGAAAACCGCCGCAACAATTGAGAGTAAATCAATAGGCGATTTATAACCGAGCACACCGCCTGCTATGTACAGTATAAGAAAAATTATTTTTTCAACCAGTGTAATATCTGTATTCTTTTTATCGTGCCATATTGAAAACAGAATCTGCACAACTGCCACAAGGCAGATAACTGCACCTGACACGGATTGACCGAGCAGGAAAATATTAAGTGCAGAAAGAATGTTGACAACGATTGAGAGTATATACATATGCTCTTTTTTCTTAAGCTGCAAATTAATAATTGCACCTATGGTTACCAGTATTCCTATTGCCTGTCCTATATAATATGCCATAATTCCTCCGAAATATATAAGTTTTTCACACCGCATAATTATATCAGCATTTTCAACTTTTTGCAATTATTTTTAATAAAAAAGAGGTCGAAAAAACCGACCTCTTAAAAATATAAAATATTAAAGTTTAATATAATCAAGCAATGTCATTGCAGCTTTACCTCTTGTCATTACTGATGTGGGTGCAAGAGAAAAGTGAGTGATAAGGAATGTAAGTCCTTTGATTAATGTTGCTACATTGAAATCTTCTGCGAGTGCTGACTGGAAAAGAACAAGTGCAAGTCTGTTTTTTGTAAGCTGTTCATCAGGCTTGAAGTTCCCCTGAACGTCGAGAGGAAGAATGCCTTTTGCGACTACCCATGCAAGTGCAGGATTTTCTTCTTCAACATCGTTTGCCTTTACTGAGGCTGCGTCAACTTCAGGTCTGCCTGCAATATTGTAAAGTGCATCTGCAAGCTGAATTTTTGTGAATGCACCATCGGGACTGAACTTAGTAAGACTTGTGCCCTGCATAATATCGTTTTCGTACATATAAGCTACTGCCTGATAATATGTTGCGCCATGTTTTACATCTGTATAGGGGAAGTTTACATCAGGAAGTGCTTCAAGGATTTTATCTGCAATAAATCTGTGACCTGCAACTGTGGGATGAGTTTCATCGCAGATAGTACCTGTTACATCAACAAATGTATAACCGTATTTTTCTGCACCGTCTTTCATAGGTCCGTTTGCAAAATCAACAATAGCCTGTGCAATATTGAGTTTAATAAGTGCTTTCTCGTTTTTCAGCACATCTTCTTCAGATTTAACACCTGTATCAAACATACCGATTACGAGAAGTGTAACATCGGGATTAAGTCTGTAAATATCTTCAATCATCGGATCCCAGTTATCAAAGAGTGAGCTGATACCATAATTGAGTGCTTCAGGAAGTGCAGCAATAACATTGGGAAGAACACCCATTGTATCTGCTAAATCAAGAAATTCGTCAAGAGTGTCATTTTCAACACCTTTTTCAGCAAGGAGTGCTTTTGCCTTGTTTACAAAATCAGTAAGAAGTCCGTCTTCTTCCATTATATCTGCTATTACCCAACCGATATAAGCACCGAAATCGTTTCCGCCGATACCGAGAGTAATAAGTCCCGCTTCAGAAATTGATTCTCGGAAGTATGGCGCCATTGCTTCTATTTCTTCATTTGAAGTGTGCGAGCCATGAAAAAGATATCCGTCTTCTACAGGGAAATTATCTTCAAGCAGATGGCGCAGTTCAAGTGTTCTGAACCCGGGACAAGCAAGAGGAATAAGCTCTATGCCTAAATCATCTGCAACAAAATCGGAATATGAATTTTCAACTCTTGTAAATTCGCTGAAAACATACTCAACGTCATTGTAACCGCTGGCAACGCTATCACCAAGCAAAACATATTTACCGTAATCAGGGTACTGCTTTTCATTCTTCGGTTCTTCTGTTGCAAAACACACCGCCATGCCTGCAACAAGAACTGCACAAAGAACAAGAGAGATTGCTTTTTTGATTGTGCTTTTCATTATTTTTCCTCCGTGATAAAATGTTAATAGATTATTAATATTTTATCACAAATATATGACCTCAGCAATAGTAAACAACGATTCTTAATTATATTTAATTAATTTTAAAAGCAGATAACACCACATGATGTTATCTGCTTTCATCCGATAATCAATTTACTGTGTTAAAAATCTGCTTTGTGCTCATAAACCTTTACGTAGTCCACAATAAATTCTGCTGTTTCGTCTTTTTCCATATTCATTTTTCCTGTTCCGTGACGGTCAGCATAGGCAACTCCGTTTGCACCTGCAACCTCACAGGAAAGAAGCATATATTCAGGATTCTGACTTACTCCGCCTGTAGAAAGTCTTCCTGTTTCAACGCCGTTTATATAGAAAATATATTCATCAGGTGTCCATTCAAGTCCATATGTATTGAATTCTTCATATGGATTATTGGCAAAGAATTTACCTATACTGTCATTTTGCATTGCTTCGCCGTAGCCGTCATAAACAATTCCGCTGATAACACAGCCACCCGCGCCCCACCATTCGTCTTTATAATACATTGACTCAAAAATATCAACTTCTGTACCATCCTGACCGGAGCCGTCAACATTCACAACCTGATTATTCATCATCCAGAAAGCAGACCACATACCTGTTGACTTAGGAAGAATTGCGCGGCATTCAAAATATCCGTATCGCTGCTCAAACAAATTCATAGTTGAAATACAGCCTGAATACCATCCTTCTTTGTATGGTTTGAAGTCATCTCTTTCTGAAAAATAATCTTCATAGTAATTTTCCGGCGGCGTTTCATAATACGCTGTTGTGATAACAAGATTGCCGTTTCTGACATCTACTAAATCTTCGTGCCAATAACCGCCTTTTCTTTCTGTTACCCACCAGTCGTATATCCACTTCGTTTTGTCAAGCTCTTCGCCTTCAAATTCATCTTCCCATATAAGTTCAAATCTTTCCTCAAGCTTCAGTTCCTGCCCTTTTGCAATTTTGGGTAAATCGAAAAGTTCTGGAAGCGCGGGCGAAAGTAACATGAGGAATGCTACAAATACACGTAAAATTTTTGCTGCCATAATTTACACCTCCGAAAGTTATATTGTAATTAAATATTTTTCAAGTTCACTCCAATGATTTACAGCAAGATATTCTCCCCTGCCTCCGTCTGTTCTCCATTCAAGAGGAACATCAGATTTTCTATCCAGAAAAACAGGGCTCATACCTGCGTTTTTCGCACCGTCTACATCAGGGACTCTGCCGTCACCGCAATACCAACAATTTTCCGTTTTGAGATGAGCATAATTTGCCGATACAACAAAAAGAGATTTATCAGGTTTTGTGAAAAGCAAATCTGCACTTGTAAGGATGAACTCAAACTTATTTTCGGGAATCCATCTGTTTATCGCAAGTCGGAGACTTTCGCCGCTCATTGCATTATTGCTGATTACCGCTGTGCGTATGCCAATAGAATCAAGCTTTTCAAGAAGCGACACTACTCCGTCGATAACTTTTCTTTCAGAATTGTAATAGTCAAAAAGTTCTTCTAACTCCGTTATAGAAATATCAAAACGAAGTCCTGCTTTCATAGTAATATATTTTAATATTGCAGAAAGAGGAATATCAAGCTTGATACCTGAAACTGATCTCAGGTCCGAGCCGATTTCATCGTGATATTCATCCCACAGTTTTACAAGAGTATCATCGTCTGTAGCTTCAGGGTTTACGGCTTTTAATCTTATTTTCGCAAGACCGCCCCTGATACTGAATTCTGCATCTTCAAACAATGTTCCACCAACATCAAAAAGAATCATTTCAGGTTTATTTATGTAAGGCATAATTTTCATTCCTCCAAAATTTTCTCAAGCACCTTTTCAATCGCTTTCGCCATTGAGAAAAAGCCTAAATCGTTGGGATGGCAATCGTCAACCGTACCTTCATTTCCTGCTTCTGCCATAAGAGCTTTTCCCTCAATGAGATACACATTTTCATCTCCGTTGTTTTTCGCATCAAGATAAGTTTTTTCAACAATTTCAAATCTTTCTTTTTCTTCGTATGTCAGAATGAACTTAGGCCTTGACATCATAATCACAGGCAAATCAGGGTTTGATTTACGGATAATTTCAAACATCTTTGAGTGAGTTTTTCTTAAATGCTCTGTAGTGGGTGCGTTATGGTCATAGTCATAAACAAAAACAGACATATCCAGATTTTCTATATACCCGGCAATTTCATCTTCACCTCTCGCACTTCCTGAAAAACCAAGGTTAATAAAATCTGTATCAAATCTGCGTGACAAAATACTTTCATAAGAAAGTCCGGGACGCGATGCACATCCGCCCTGTGTGATAGATGAGCCGTAAAAAACCACAGGATTTTCGTTTTTATACGGTGTATGCTCTTTTATCACAGCAGTATTTTCAAGACCTATATAAAGCGCAGAAACATCGCTGTAAAGGGGAAAATCAATGGTGATTTCTTTCAAATCCGAATTCCCGAATTCAATTACACTTTCGTATCCGTCTTCAATATTAACAGGCGGAATAAAGGATTTAAAATATCTGTCTTTTCCGTTTTCCGTTATGTACAAATCGAATCCCGCAGAGCCTGTGAAAGCGAAATGAGGCATTTTTCCTACGAAGGGCATTTCCGCGTGTATTGCAACATAACTGCTGTCTGTTGCAAACCTTACTCTACCGCCTGCTGTATTTGCGTGAAGCCCTGCAACTCCGTCGTTTACTGTTTTTGCAACGCTTTCAGGAATACGGCGGAATTTACCGTTTTCATAGAAAACTCCGTAAATTTTAAAGGGAGATTCTTTTATATCGTAAAATGAAATATCGTCTTTTTCAATTGATGTTTTAACTTTAAAATTCTTATCAATTTCGGAAATATTCTGCATCGCTCTCACCTCAGAAAAATTATATCACAGCCAATCACGACTTTCAATAAAAATTTACTTTTTTGCCCTTGAAATAAAGATACCCGTGTAGTATAATTTTCAAAAAACTTACGGAGAAAAATATGACTGCATTACTGATTGTAATTTACATAGTTTTTGTATCTTTAGGGCTTCCGGATTCACTTTTCGGGGTTGCCTGGCCTGTTGTTCACAAAGAATTCGGCACAGCCGAAAGCTTTGCATCCGTTTACAGTATTATCACCGGCATCTGCACAGGCGGTGTAAGCTTTATAGCCGGTAAAATGTTAAGAAAATTCGGCACAGGTAAGGTTACGCTTTTTTCAACTCTCCTTACTGTTATAGCACTTTTGGGAATGAGTTTTTCACCGAATATCGGAGTAATGATGTTCTTCTCTGTTGTACTGGGCTACGGTGCAGGTGCTATCGATACAGGTCTTAACAATTTTATTTCACTTCACTACGAAGCAAGGCATATGAACTGGCTTCACTGCTGCTGGGGATTGGGAGTTACCATAAGTCCCCTGATTATGTCGCAGTTTCTTGGCGGAGAAACAGGGTTATGGCGAAACGGTTATCGGGTTGTAGCGCTTCTTCAGCTTTCAATAACTGTTGTAATTATGCTGTCGCTCAAAAGATGGAAAAAGGTTGAATCACAGGTTGAAGAAAAAGCAGAAGAATCACAGGGTAGCGGAAAGCTTCTCGATTTACTGAAAATGAAAGGTGTTATTACGAGCATACTTTCAATGGGACTTTACTGCGGTATGGAATTTTCTCTCGGCACGTGGGGTGCAACTTATGCAGTAAACACTTTCTTAATCTCCCCTGATGAGGCAGCAAAATGGGTCTCTCTTTACTTCGGTGGAATTATGATAGGCAGAATCATCTCAGGCTTTATTTCAATCAGAGCCAACGATAATACATTAGTACGTGGCGGAATTATTGTTGCACTTCTCGGAATTATTGTTTTTGCATTACCATTGGGAAAACTTTCACTTTCAGGCTTTTTGCTTATCGGAATCGGTTTCGGACCTATATTCCCAAGCATTCTCCACAGCGTACCTGAAAGATTCGGCACAACATATTCAGCTGACCTTACAGGCTATCATATGGGCGGTGCTTACGGTACAGGCTTTGCAATACAGCTTGTTTACGGCTATCTGGCCACCGCAACAACTTTTAAAATTACGCCTTACGTGCTTCTCATTCTTTGCATCGGTGTTTTCTTTGCAAACGAAAAAACTTTATCAGCACTCAAGAAAATAAAAAAATAAAAATAACCGCTGACTTGTTAACAACACAAATCAGCGGTTTTATTATTGCTGTAATTCTTTTTCTATCAGCTCAGTGATACCGTCTGTTATGAAATCTGCTTCTTCTTTTACGGAATCAACACCGTTTGCCATTGCATATGAACGGAATTCGCGAATCATATCAAGGTCGTTTATATTATCACCTACTGCGATAATATCTTCTTTTTCAGCATTAACTATTTCTGCAAGAAGATATAAGCCTTTTGCCTTGTTCATATCAAATCTTACGATATCAATGCATCTGCCGTTCCGGAGAGGATTTAAAAATCTGCCGAATTTTTCTGCCGTAACTGCAGTTACTTTTTCTGCTTCATCTGCAGTATCAAGCATAGTGCTGACCTGATTAAAATATTTTATTTCGGGCATATTTTCTAATATATATCCGTTGTTTTCTTCAGCAAGGTCTTTATCTGAAAACACCCTGAACTGAAAATCTGACTGGACATGAGCAAAATTACAATTATTTTCAAACAATGTTTCAATCAGAGGTTTTACAAGACTTGCATCGCACCTTGTTTCAGTTATAATTTCACCGTCAGGCTTTAATATAACTCCACCGTTTGCGGCAATAAGATAATCACAACCGAACTGATTTTCATTATAAAGTTCAAGAATTTCTTTTACACATCTGCCGCTTATTACAGAAAATATATTCCCTGCTTTACGCCATTTTTCTATTGCATTCTTTTTTATATCATCGATTCCGCCGTGGTTTAATGTGCCGTCGTAATCGCTTCCTATGATCTTTTTCATTCACATCACCTGAAAAATTTTATCATATGAATACAAATTTTTCAATAATTTATTGAAGAAAAGAAATTAATAAGATATAATTATTTTAATCAATGAACGGAAGTGATTTTATGAAAAAATACAGATATCAGTTGCATACACACACTCATCCCTGCAGCCACTGCTCACATATGATGCCTGACGAGCTTACTGAGGCACTTCACGAGGGCGGGTATCAGGGATGTGTTCTTACTAACCATTTTTATTGGGGCAACACAGGAATTGACACCGACTTGCCTTGGGAGGAGTTTGTAAAAGCTTATGAGGAAGACTATATTGCGTGTAAGAAAAGCGCTGAAAAATATGGTCTTGACATTATTTTTGCTATTGAAGAAGAGGTTGAAAAAGGCCTTGAAATTCTTATTTACGGAGTCACTCCCGAAGATTTATACAATCACCCTGAACTGAAAGCATACGACATTAAAAACTGGTCTGAACTTCGTGAAGAATGGGGCGCAGTTATTATTCAGGCGCATCCTTTCAGAAACAGAGCATCTATTCCCGTTCAGAAAGTTTTCCCTCACAGTCTTATTGACGGAATTGAAATTTACAATTCCGGCCATAATCCCGAAGATAACGAAAAAGCTGTAAAATATGCAGAAAGCTACCCTGAACTCATTTTAACTTCAGGTGCCGATTCCCATTCAGGAAAAAATGCATGTGTCGGCGGAATCGAAACGGATGACAGAATCAGAGACGAAAAAGACCTTGTGAAAGTTCTGAGGTCAAAGAATTTTGAAATAATTAAACCTTAAGCAAAAAGATGCTATGAAAAATCATAGCATCTTTTTTATTTTCTTATAAAAGTCAGGCTTTTATTTCATATTTTTCTTTGCCGTCATTCCAGATAATTTCAACTGTTACGGGAATATCTGATTTCACCGTAACAACAGGTTTTTCATCAGCAGAATTTCTCTTTTCGCAGATAAGTGTCATTTCACCATCTTTGCCAAAAGGATATTTTTCAATACCGTGCTTATCGGTAAGATTTATGTGCCATGTGATTTTGTTTTTATCTGCATCGGGCTTGATACCAAAAACATATTCAAACATAATTGAAATCGGCACAAGACCTGTCCAGCCAACGAAATCACCTTTAGACCAATTGCCCTTTTCAGGTTTTCCGTCCTGCAATTCAGGTGCATAATTCTCAAAAACTGTTCCTGTTCTTTCAAACACACTTGCAACCCAGTCAAGATGATTACAGGCAATTTCATATGATAAACCGTATTCCCCATATTCATCAAGACCTTTAAGCACCATATAATTAGTAGGTGCCCATACTGAACCGCACCAATAGCGACCCTCGGGTCTGTATTCAGGATGATCTTTCGAAAGTGTAGGCACGCGATGTTCAGTTTTAAATTCATTTTCATTATTAAGGTGTGCAATAAAATCTTCTTTTCTGTCTTCAGGCACACATTTTGCAAGAAGCGACCAGAAAGCACCGATATGCTTTACGCCATTGAAAGTATCGTCATTGCGTTTGTCATAGTAAAACTTTGTTTCGTCATCCCACAGTTTTTCGTTGATAACTTTATAAAGTCTGTCGCGTTCTTCTGTAAGTTCAGCTTTGAATTCATCTCTGCCAAGCACATCTGACATTTTGAGAAGAATGTTGCATGCATTAAGCTCCTGCATACACGCATCAACCCAGATCATATGTCCATGGCTGTAGCAGACATGGTATTTTTCATCAAGTCTCGGGCAGTTATCCATTCCGCAACCGTAACCTGAAGAAAAATATGTACCGTCACGCCATGTG
>JAZQWT010000031.1:0-3526 GCA_045632485.1 Acutalibacteraceae bacterium | reverse complement strand
CCTTATAATGGTGAAGAGGAAGAAACAATAAGCCATCAAGTGCCACAGGAAGCGTTAGATGAAATTCGTGAAGCTTGTCGTGAGCGTAAAGTATTATCGTGGGGAACATTACCTTACAGTGATATGCAGCTTCTTGATGCTCCTGTAACAGCAATTTCATTTACATATGGTGACAATGAGTATTATTCGGTAAATTCAAATTATGATTTACCTGAAAAAGGTCAAGGATTTTTTACCGAAATCTATACAATTCTGGAAAAATATAAATAAGCAAGGAGTTGATTAACCTTGTCAACACTTTTAGAACAAAAATGTCCTTGTTGTGGTGGCGCAGTTGAATTTGACGTTGGTGTCCAGAAACTTAAATGTCCTTTCTGCGATACTGAATTTGACATTACTGCTATGCCACAGGAAGAAACAAACACAGTTGAACCAATTAACTGGAATTCACAGGGCACACAGTGGGGTGCAGGTGAGACAGACGGTATGAGCGTTTATGCTTGTAAATCTTGTGGTGGTGAAATTGTTGCAGATGCAGCAACAGGTGCTACAAGCTGTCCTTATTGCGGAAATCAGGTTGTTATGAAGGGCCAGTTTTCAGGTGCATATCGTCCTGATTTGATTATTCCTTTCAAGCTTGATAAGAAAGCTGCAAAGGAAGCATTCAAAAAGCATCTTTCAGGGAAAAAATTCACACCTAAAGGCTTCCTTGATGATAATAAGCTCGATGAAATCAAGGGTATTTATGTACCATATTGGCTGTTTTCTTGTGATGCTTATGCACAGATGACCTTCTTCGGTGAAAAGAAAACAGTTTGGTCTGACAGTAACTATCATTACACTAAAACAGACACTTATGATGTTTACAGAGAAGGCAGCGTTTCTTTTGATAATGTTCCTGTTGATGCATCACAGAAAATTGATGATAAACTTATGGAATCAATTGAGCCGTTCAATATTTCTCAGGCAGTAGATTTCAATACAGCATATCTTGCAGGGTATGTAGCAGATAAATTCGATGTTGATGTCAATGACTGTATGGGCAGAGCAAATCAAAGAATCGGTCAGTCTGTACTTGATTCATTCAAGCATGAAACAGTAAAAGGCTATGATGATGTTGGTGGCGAAAGGGTAAATGCCCTGAATGTTACAAACGGCTTCTATAAGTATGCTCTTCTTCCTGTATGGCTTGTTAATACAAAATGGAATGGACAGACATATACATACGCAATGAACGGTCAGACAGGCAAATTTGTAGGTAATATTCCGACAGATGAAAATAAGGTTAAGAGAATCGGTGGTCTTTGTGGTGCCGGTGCAGGTCTCTTGCTTTATGGAATTGCTTGGCTTATCGAATTGTTAGGTTGGTTGTAAGGAGGTGCAGAATTATGAAGAAAATAATTGCTATTGTTATTACATTGGTTCTTTGTCTTTCTTGTGTAGTTTCTGCATCGGCAGCAACAAACACTTATATTCATAATCCTGATGGCATACTCACAAGCAGTGAAGCAGATGAACTTTCTAATTATGCAAGAATGATTGAGCGTACATACGGTTACACATTCATTTTCTGCCTTATTGAGGATAGTAGTGTTGCTGATACGACTGAATACAGTGAAGAAGCTTACTATTCATATACTGACTCAAAGAATTGCTATGTTTTCACACATAATACTGAAACAGGTAAATGCGGTACATTCTCTGTGGGTGCCGGTGAAATCTTTGATGGTGCTGAAGGTGATACTTTATTTGATGTGTATAACGAAAATGATTCATACTTCGGTGGTATTGAAGCATTCCTTGCTGCAGGTGAAATGGTTGCTGAAGATAATCCGATTTCCAATGATTCACAGAATATTCCTACAGTAGGTGCTACAGAAGACGACACAACAGAAGCTCCTGAAGAAACAGAGCCTACTACTGAATTCCAGAGAGTAGAACGCACTCTTCCGCTTCTTGTTGATAATGCAGATTTGATTTCAGCAGATGAAGAATCAACTCTTTTAGCACGACTTGAAGCATTTACTGAAAAGCACGAAATGGAAATTGCTATTGTAACCGTTTCTGACCTTGAAGGAAAAACTGTAGAAGAATATGGTGATGATTTCTACGACTATAATGGTTATGGATACGGTGAAGATGATGACGGATTACTCCTTCTCATTTATGAACCGGGTGATGGTGGCGAAAGAGAGGCATATATTTCTACTCATGCCGATGGTGCATATGAGTTCTATGATGCCATCAGAGAAGATATGATGCTTTCAATGAGAGATTCTCTTGTGGCAGGTGACTATGCTGCTGCATTCAACATTTTTGTTGATAAAGCAGAAGAAACAATGAAACCAAATGTAAGTCCTATTTGGTTGTTTGTGTTTGTGCTCGTTGGTGCTGTAGTCGGCTTGTTAATCACAACAGGTATGGCATCAAAGAACTATTCAGTTCATGCTCATGATGATGCAAATCTCTATTCAAGAGCAGGTAGTCTTAAGCTTATGAACTACTATGATAGCTTTATGAATACTCATACTCAAAAAGTGCCTAAAGCAAAGGATAATGATTCCGACAGTGGCGGTAGTAGAACACGAAGCTCTACTCACACAAGTTCCTCAGGCAGAAGTCATGGCGGAACAAGTATGAAATTCTAAAAAATATCTTTAAACGGTTAATCAATAAAACGGTTAACCGTTTATTCTTCTTTATTTTTTTACTGTTTTATGATATATTGTTTATAGAAATATGAAAGGAGGATGAAACTATGTTGGTATCGCAAAAGAAAAGTTATCTTTATATTGCAATCTCATTATTTTTAATATCAATAGGTTTTATTCTCCACCAGACTTTTGACAGTACTGATGTTTTATATCCAAAACAGATTTCCAGTATGCTGTTTCAGATTATCAGCGTTGATGTTCTTATTGCATGGTGTGTTTCAATAAGAAATAGAATTCTAAATAAGCAAATCAGAAGATATTTAATTCTAGTCGGAATTTTAATGATTTTCTGGCTGACTATCCGTATAATCAAATGGCGATTTTTATCTGTGACAGACCCGATGGGCAGATATCTTTGGTATGCTTACTATATTCCTATGATAATGATTCCTCTTTTTGGTGTTTTCATTGTTCAATATGTCGGTAAAAGAGAGGATTATGTTATTCCGAAAAAATTCAATCTTTTGTTTATTCCGTCAGTTGCCCTTTTAGTTTTTATCTTTACTAACGATATTCACAGATGTGTTTTTGAATTCCCTGAGGGCATTATAAATTACAATGACATATATGATTACAAATGGGGATTTTTTATTGTTGTTGCCTGGTTTGTTTCTCTTGGATTTTATTTTACTGTTATGTTACTTGTAAAAAGCCGTGTACCGGGTAGCCGTTCATTCCAAAGATTACCTGCTATTATTATGGCGTTGGCAGCAGGACTTTGGGTTTTATATTCACTTGGTATACTTAAAATTGATTTGGCGGCAATGGACTGTCTTATAATTGCATTGTTACTTGAAAGTGCAATTCAGAGC
>JAZQWT010000030.1:0-13147 GCA_045632485.1 Acutalibacteraceae bacterium | reverse complement strand
AGAAAGCATAAGAAAACCCCTTGAGGGGTAGCTGAAAGAAGAATGCGGTCGGCAAACTTTTCAGCGCCCCTTAAGGGGTTAAGTCCGTATAATGCCCTTGAAGGGCTAATCAAGCCTCCAGCTTAGCTGGAGGTTTTGACTATTTCACTGAAAATTTATAAACTGTTTTTGATTTGTATTCTTCTCCTGCATCGTATACACAGTTGGGGAAATCTTTCTGATTAGGACTGTCGGGATATACCTGAGTTTCAAGACAGAAGCCTGCATGCTGGTTCATCTTTGTGCCTTCTTTGCCGTCAATTCCGTCAAGGAAATTACCGCAGTAAAGCTGAACACCGGGTAGGTCTGTGAACATTTCCATAACTCTGCCTGACTTTTCATCATAAGCAATAACATTTGCAGATTTATCATCTTTTTTATTAAGGCAGAAATTGTGGTCATAGCCACGTGCCAAGTTCAACTGTTCGTAATCGTCGTGGATATTTTCGCCGATTTTTTTAGGAGTTTTAAAATCAAAAGGTGTACCTTCAACTGCTTTAAGCTCACCTGTGGGAATAGAATCGGCATCTATAGGAGTGAAGTAATCTGCATCAATATAAAGCTCATGGTCGCAGATAGAGCCTGAATCAAAACCGCCAAGATTGAAGTATGCGTGGTTTGTGAAGTTCATAATTGTTTTCTTGTCACTCACACCGCTGTATTCAATTGAAAGTGCATTTCTGTCATCAAGAGTGTAAGTAACGGTAACGTTCATATTGCCGGGAAAGCCGTTTGAACCGTCAGGGCTGAAGAAAGAAAATTCAACCTTGTTATCGTCAACAATAATTCCTCTCCATACAGATTTTGAAAATTCTCCGCCACCGTGGAGGCAGGTTTCGCCCTCGTTATGTGTGACTTCGTATTCTTCACCGTCAATTGTGAATTTACCCTTTGCAATTCTGTTTGCATATCTGCCCACAGTCATGCCCTGATAATCAGAACGTGTTTCGTGGCCGTTAATATCGTCAAAGCCGATAAGAATATCGTCAAGAATATTGTCTCTGTCGGGTACAAAAAGCTTGTCGAGAGTTGCACCGTATGAAATAATTTCCGCTATCAGACCATTCTTATTTGTGATAATATACTTGTATACGTCTTCGCCTCTGGAAGTTGCACCGTAAAAAATTTTTTCAACACTCATTTTATACATCTCCTTTTCATCTGCTTAATCATTATATGATAAATTTGTGAACATATCAAGATTTTATTAAATATTCTTTAAAAGTTCTTGAATTTCGACTTGTTTCGGTTGACCTTTCGGTCCATATGTTATATAATTTACTATAAGTATATAATAGGGAGGAGTGTGTCCGGGTGGAACTGTTTGAAGAATATATGCGTTTTGTGTTTCCTGTATTAGCTTTTCTGATAATATTCGGATGCATTTTTTCACTTTTTTACAAAAGACCAAAATCAAAAACAGTTGCTTTCCTTGTTAATCAGGGAACAGGTGAGGCAGTACCTCTTTATTATTGGGAAACTTCAATCGGCAGAAGTACATCTTGTGATATTGTACTTGATTATCCCACTGTTTCACGTTTCCACAGCGTTGTTTCGAGAAGAAAAAACACATGGGTTATATTTGATACCGATTCGAAAACAGGTATTCTCCTGAACGGTCACAAGATAAAGAAAAAAGAAAATCTTTCAGACGGTGACAGAGTAACTTTCGGTGAAGTAACGTATATTTTTTCTGCACCTGATTTTGGTGATAAGAAAGAAAAAGGCAAAGATCCCGTATATCAGCTTGTAAGTGTTTCCAATGGTAAAAAATTTCTCCTTGACGGAGTTTTCTTTACAATCGGCAGAGCAAGTGACTGCGATGTGTTTATGAATCTGCCTACCGTTTCAAGAAGGCACGTTGAATTGCACTTTGCAAACGGAAAATGGAGAATGAAAAACTTTTCTCCCAACGGTGTGCTGATAAACGGCCGCCTTTGTACCGATGAAAAAATACTTAAATCCGGTGATGTTCTTGACATCGGAGGAGCGAAAATAAAATTCGAACAAAAAAATTAAAGGAAGTAAAGAAAGGAGGAAATAATATGGCAGCAGCAAAGAAAAGAGTAAAACCTTTTAATTATCTTTGGTATCTTCTGCTTGCAACGGTCTTTCAGCTGTTTTCGTTTGTTCAGGTTATGACTAAAATCACGGAAGACCACATGCAGTATGTTGCTGTTTTTGTATCCTTCTTACTTCTTGAATGGTTTTATGTTGTTATTATGCGTTCTGTCCTCAGGCAGAAATCGTTTGAACTTGAACTTATAGCGTTTTTCCTGTCGGGAATAGGATTGTCGCTTATTGCTACAGTTTCTTTTGAATACGCAATGAAGCAGCTTATATATATTCTTGCAGGTGTTATATTGTTTATAATTATGCGTTGGCTCATTGCAAATTCAGACAGAGTTACACTTCTTCGTCTGCCTGCGGCTGTGTTTGCTGCAGCAGCACTTGCTTTCAATCTTGTGGCTGCACAGGAATTCAACGGAGCAAAAAACTGGGTGCAGATAGGTCCGGTATCTCTTCAGCCCTCTGAATTTGTAAAGGTCGCATTTATTTTTGTAGGAGCTGCAACGCTTGATAAATTGCAGACAACAAAGAGCGTTTTCAAATACCTTGTTTTTGCGGCAGGGTGCATAGGTGCACTTTTCCTGATGCGCGACTTCGGTGCGGCACTTATTTTCTTTGCAACATTCCTTATTATCGCATATATGCGCTCGGGCGACTGGAAAACAATTGCAGCAATCTGTGTTGCTGCAGTGTTGGGTGCAGTACTTATTATTTCGTTCAAATCTACTGTTGCGGCCAGATTTGCCACATACCGTCACATATGGGATACACCTTACGAAGAGGGTATGCAACAGACAAGAATGCTTATTTATTCTGCGAGTGGCGGATTATTCGGCACAGGTCTCGGTAACGGAAGGTTACGTGATATATATGCTTCCACAACAGACCTTATCTTCGGTATGGTATGTGAAGAATACGGACTTATTGTAGGCTTTATTGTTCTTCTTACTTTTGCTGCAATTCTTGTTTATACAATTGCATCTGCAAAATCTGCAAGAACATCATTCTATGTTATTGCCGCTTGTTCTGCGGCAGGTCTTCTGCTTGTACAGACAAGCCTTAATGTTTTCGGCGTTACCGATTTATTACCCTGGACAGGCGTTACCTTACCCTTTGTAAGCCGAGGCGGTTCAAGTATGATATCTTGCTGGGCATTGCTTGCTTTTATCAAGAGCGTTGACCCGAGAGCATATCCCAAGACGTTGAAAGAAACACAGATTACAGGATAGAATTTTAAAAACTATTATTTGATGAAAGGAGTCAGGTTTAATGCACAACACCGTAAAAAGAGCATTTCTGCTTTTAATAGTTGTAGGCGCTTTTGTTGCAGGTGCCGTTATTCTTGCACTTTCTTTTTTCTTTAACGGTTCGGAATGGGCAACACACCGTGCAAATGCACATATTTATACAGGCGGTCAGATTGCCTCTGCAGGTACGATATATGATGCTGACGGTATGATTCTGGCACAGACTAAATCATCAAAGCGTATTTTTAATGATGACTATGTAATAAGAATGGCAACTCTTCACGCAATAGGTGATACGGAAGGCTTTATGTCAACGGGTATACATGCGTTGTACGAATCTGAACTTACAGGCTATAACATTGTATCGGGAACATATTACCTTGAAAAATACGGAATCGGAAACGATATTAACCTTACGCTTAAAGCAAACGCGTGCAAAACGGCATACGGTGCATTATACGGAAGAAAGGGTACGGTGGGGGTTTACAACTACAAGACAGGCGAAATTGTCTGCATGGTTTCAACTCCTACATATGACCCGCAGAATAAACCGAGTGACGAGAGTATGAACAGCGATCAGTATAAGGGTGCATATCTCAATAAATTTTTATCAGCATCCTTTACACCCGGTTCGACCTTTAAAATAATAACATCTGCCTGTGCCATTGAAAATATACCTGATATATATTCGAGAACTTTCACCTGTGATGGTGAATATGAGGTTGGCGGTACTGCGGTTATCTGTAACAGCAGCCACGGCATAATTAATTTTGAACAGGCACTTAATAAATCATGTAACTCAGCTTTTGCGGAGATTGCAATTGAACTGGGTAAAACAAAACTTGAAAAGACAGCCAGAGATATGGGCTTCAATACTTCATTTGAAGTGGATAAAGTTCCTCTTGATGCCGGTAATATTGATTTATCTCAATCAGTTGATATTGACATCGGTTGGGCAGGTATAGGCCAGTACACAACAACGGCAAATCCATGTATGATGATGACTCTCATGGGCGCAATTGCTAACGATGGTAAGGCGATAAAACCATATTACGTTAAATCAATTACATCTCAGCAGGGATTCCCTATGTATAAGGCTATGACCCAGACGGCAGGTCAGATAAAGCTGAGTGCATCTACTGCAGCAGAGTTAAAAGAGCTTATGCGTTCGACTGTTGTAAATCAATATGGAGATTATGTTTTCCCGGGACTTGAAATGTGCGGAAAAACAGGTACTGCTGAAGTCGGTGATGATAAAACAGGTAATACAGTATGGTTTGCCGGATTTTCACAGCGTCAGGATTTCCCCTATGCTGTGGTGGTAATGATAGAAGATTCAAATAATTTCGCAACAACAGAGGCAATTCCCGTTGCCAATCAGGTGTTGCAGAGTTTGCTGTAAAAAAAAACGGGTTTCGGATTATTGTGATAACCTACAGGAGGATAAATAAAATGGAAACAAGAAACAGTTATGTTCAGTTTAACAACGTAAGCAAGGTTTATAAATCAGGTGAGATTGAAATCAAAGCCGTTGATGATGTAAGCTTTACAGTTGAAAAAGGCGAGTTCTGTGTAATTGTGGGCGCAAGTGGCTCCGGTAAAACAACAGCTCTTAATATACTCGGTGGTATGGATAATGCAACTGCAGGCGAAGTTTTTATTGACGGTGTGAATATAACAAAACTGAATAATAAGAAACTTACAGAATTCCGCAGACACGATGTAGGCTTTGTTTTTCAGTTTTATAATCTTGTGCCTAACCTTACGGCACTTGAAAATGTTGAACTTGCAACTCAGATGAGCCGTGATGCACTTGATGAGAAAAAAGTGCTTGAAATGGTAGGCCTTGCAGACAGAATAGATAATTTCCCCTCACAGCTTTCAGGTGGTGAACAGCAGCGTGTTTCAATAGCAAGAGCACTTGCAAAAAATCCCAAAATTCTTCTTTGTGACGAGCCTACAGGTGCCCTTGATTATAAAACGGGTGTTACAATCCTTAAACTTCTTCAGCAGGCAAGCCGTGAATCAGGTATGACAGTAATAGTTATTACCCATAACCAGGCGATTGCACCTATGGCAGACAGAATTATTTCAATGGGTAGCGGTAAAATCAACTCAATTAAAATTAACCGTAACCCGGTAGATGTTGAAAGGATTGTTTGGTAAATGAGTAAGGGTTTAATTAAAGAGGCCTTGCGGTCTATAAGAAAAAATAAAGCCAGATTCATTTCGATTATTGCAATTGTTGCTGTGGGAATCAGCTTCTTTGCCGGTATAAGTGCTGCAGGTCCTGATATGAAGCAGACAGCGGTGGATTATTATAACAGCAATAATCTTATGGATATCTGGATGATTTCCAGTGTGGGATTTAATGATGGTGATGTTGAGGCTATCAGAAAAATCGATGGCGTGGATTCGGTTACAGGCTCAAAGTTTGCAGATGGTACAGTGATGGTAGACGGAAGAACGGCTGCAAATGTAGACGGCGGACAGGCTATCTGCCGTGCGTACAGCCTTAACCTGGATTTTGCAAAGAAATACGAAAAAGGCGTAAAATATAAAGATTATATAAACAGACTCACACTTATTGAAGGTAGATTGCCTGAAGCGGAAAATGAATGTCTTATTGACCGTAGTGATATGGCAACACCAAAAGGCTTTGAAATCGGAAAAACAATCAAAATGGTGGGTATAGAAGAAAATATCGAAAACAAACTTAAGGTTACAGAATATAAAATTGTAGGCGTAATCAGAACTCCTCGATATATTTCTTTTGAAAGAGGACAGACAGATGTGGGCAGCGGCTCACTGGGATGCTTTATCTATGTTCCTCAGGAAGCATTCAAGATTGACTATTATACAGAGATTTGTGCAACTGTCAAAGGTGCTGACGATTTTTATCCTTTCTCAGATGAATATTATAAGCACGTTGAACCTGTGATTGAAAAAATCAAAGACATTTCTTCAAGTCAGCTTGAAATCCGTGTTAATGAAGCTACTGCTGTTTACAAAAAACAGTTAAAAGACGGTGAAGCTGAGTATGAAAAGAAGAAAAAAGAAGTTGAAGAAAAACTCGGTAAGGCTTTCACAGAGCTTGAGTATTATAAAGATCTTGTGCAGAACGGTGACGCTCAGATAGCTGCCGCTGAAGCACAGCTTCAGTCTTTATCATCAGGTGGTCAGTCGCCCATAGGCCAGCTTAATGCAGCAAAAAGTGAATATGAGAAGAAATATAAGGAATGGGAAGACGGTAAAAAACAACTTGCCGAATCTAAACAGAGACTTGCTGATCTTCAGGTTCTTGTTGTCGAGCAGAATCAGAGTATGACCGATATGAAGAGCGAAATACAGGAACTTCAGGATGAAATTAATTCTTTTCCGCCGGGGGAACCGATAACAAATGAAAACGGAGAAGTAATCGGCACTACGGAAGACCCTGAATTGACTGAACTTAAAGCTCAGCTGGCAGCAAAGAAAACTGAAAGAAGACGCCTTGCAAGTACTTATGTTGCAAACTGTGGTGAAATTACCACTCTTCAGCAGAATATTCCTCTGGCAGAACAGGAGCTTAATGACGGCAAGAAAAAGCTTGATGAAGCCAAAAGAGAGCTTGATCAATATTCGTCCGGCGGACAATTTGCAGGTGCTTCAAGTATAGCACAGGCAAAAGCTGCAATTGCTAAAAAGAAGCAGGAACTTGCTGAAGCAAAAGAAAAGCTTGATAAATACGATCAGGAATATAATGAGTCATATGAAGAGGCATACGCACAGCTTGACGAAGCAAAGTATGACATTGAAGAAGCTAAAGCAAAGCTGGAAGAAGCAACAACAAATCCCAGATGGATGGTTCATAACAGAACAATGCTTCCGGGTTATGAAAACTATGGTCAGACTGCAGGTAACATAGAAGCGTTTGCAAAGGTTTTCCCTGTATTCTTCTTCTTTGTGGCAGCAATGGTTGTGCTTACAACTATGACAAGAATGGTCGATGAAGACAGAACACAGATTGGTACACTCAAAGCATTGGGCTTTAAAGACGGTCAGATCAGGGCAAAATATCTTATTTATTCTCTTGTTGCCACATTTATCGGTTCTCTGATCGGTCTTGTTGCAGGTTTTTATGCATATCCTAATGCGATTATGACGGCATATGAGGTTGTTTTCCAGTTGCCTCCGCTTGTAATTCTGTTCCCTGTAAAACTTATAATTCTCGGTGTTGTTTTCTCAGTTGCAAGTACTACAATTGCCACATATCTTTCATGCAGAAAAGAAATGGCGGCGAAACCGTCAGAACTTATGCGTGCAAAAGCACCCAAATCAGGTAGACGTGTATTACTTGAAAAGATACCGTTTATATGGAAAAAAATGAATTTCTCTGCAAAAATCACAACGAGAAATCTTTTCAGAAACAAAAAACGTGTGTTTGTAACATTTTTCGGTATCGTTGGATGTATGGCATTGTTGCTTACAGGTTTCGGTCTTAATGACTCAATAAATCAGATACTTACATCACAGTACGGTGATGGCGGTGTAAGCTCATTCGACGCCCAGATTGCACTTAAAAACAGCCAGATTTCAGCAAATGAGAGTGCAATTTACAACAATGTGCTTAAAAATAAAAATATCAAGGATGCATTGATGTTCTATAACAAGACAGTAGAAGGCGGTTCGGAAAAATCAGAGGATAAATTGAGTGTTTATCTGCTTGTTCCTCAGTCTTCTGAAAAACTTGCTGATTTTGTCGACCTCAGGACAAGAACAACTAACAAGAAATTCAAGCTTAATGATAACGGTGTTATTATCACAGAAAAATTTGCAAAGCGTGCAAAGGTTTCTGTTGGTGATTCGGTTGACCTTAAGTTCAATGATGAACTTACTATTAAGGTGAATGTAACGGCTATTGTTGAAAACTACGCTTTTCACTATGTTTATATGTCACCTAATTTATACAGTAGTATTTTCCAGAGACCTGTTGCATATAACTATATGTATGCAAAATATGCAGATGGTATAAGAGGTACACAGAAAACAGAAACTGTAGCAACCGAACTTATGAAATATAATGATATTAATGCGGTTGTTGATGCTGAGCAGACAATTAATACTTTCGACGAATTGTTTGATTGCCTTAATCTTGTAATTGCAATATTCATTGTTTCGGCGGCATTGCTTGCATTTATTGTTCTGTATACACTTACAAGTATCAATATAAATGAGCGACGCAGAGAGATTGCTTCTCTTAAGGTGTTGGGATTCTATGACAGAGAGTCAACCTCCTATGTGGGCCGTGAAAATTATATTATTACAGTCCTTGCGATTATTGTAGGAATTGTTGTTGGTGTTTTCTTGCATAAAATCGTTGTCGGTCAGGCAGAGGTAAATGTAGTTATGTTCGGTAGAGTAATTGAACATATGAGCTTTGTTTATGCTATAGTAATGACACTTCTCTTCGCGATTATTGTAAATGTGGTTATGCATTTTGTTATTAAACGCATTGATATGGTTGAAAGCCTGAAGTCTGTTGATTAATTTTTGATCAGAAATAAAAATAAAAATCCGGAATCTGTGAAGATTCCGGATTTTTATTTTGTAATGCATAGTGTAACAATTTTGGAAATTAGTTTGATTTAGCAATTAGCCTGCAAGACCGAGAAGCCAGTCAAATACCTGAGCAACGATTTCTCTTGCTTCAGCACTTGCATCTGCCCATACAAGAATCTGTTCAACAAAATCAAAAATCATCTGTAACATTATAATTTCCCTCCTTGAATTATTTTTCTGTTGATATGATAACATTTTGAAGAAATAAATACAATGTAAAAAAAATTAAAATTAATTAAATATTAAAAGACTGTTACTAAAATGTTAATTAATCGAGGTCGTTCGATATAAGCAAGTAAATGCATAAAAATATAGAAAAAAGTTATTATTGTAATATTTTGTCGATATATGTCATTATAACTCATTTTTTGCGATTGAAAATTTTGTAATTTCAAAAAATATTAAATCAAAGTATTGTCATTTATGGCAATATATGGTAATATAATCAAGAAATGGCAATAATTGGTAATTGCTGATAAATTTTTAGGAGGAAAAACAATGGAAAAATTAATTAAAGTAATTCTTGCAGAAGAAGGTACACAGAATGGAGAAAAATGTGCGGCAACACTCAGAAAAAACGGAATGGAAGTTATTCTTGTGCCTAAAGATGGTAATGAGGTTATTAAAATGTTGGAGAAAACACAGGTTGATGTACTTATTATGGATACTTTTATGCCGCGTATGGACGGATTAGGTGTATTACGCGAAATAAAAAATCGTAAGTTTGCATCAAAGCCAATTATATTTATGGTGTCAGGGGTGGATAATCAACGAATTGAGAGGGAAGCATTGAACACAGGTGCTGACTATTATATGATAAGACCTTTTGATAATGAAATGCTTGCACAGAGAATAAAACAGATTCTCAACTGGAATACGTCAGGTGTGCAGAATGCCCGCGAAAAGAAAACAGATAATCTTGAGATTGTTATTTCTGATATTATGCATCAGATAGGTGTACCTGCTCACATCAAAGGATATCAGTATCTGAGAAAATCTATAATTCTCGCCATAGATGACGATGAAATGATGAATTCGGTAACAAAACTTCTTTATCCCACAGTTGCAAAGGAATTCAAAACAACACCGTCAAGAGTTGAAAGAGCCATTCGTCATGCAATAGAGGTTGCATGGGAAAGAGGGGATGTGGATGTGCTTGATTCCTATTTCGGATACACAATACAGAACACAAGAGGTAAGCCTACAAATTCAGAGTTTATTGCAATGATTGCCGATGACCTTAAACTCAAAATGAAAGCTTCATAAAAAAACAGGCAGAAAATGCAAAGTTAAATGCACTTTCTGCCATAAGATTTATTTTTTACATTCCTTGAAAATTTTTAGTATCACCATCGCGGGGAAAATCAGGTCTGTTGCCTCCGTCTGGTCTTTCCGGCATACCTTCGGGTGGTTGGGGCATATCTTCAGGCCTTTCACCATGGTCAAATTTACCGCCATCGTGGGGTCTGCCACCCATCATGCCGCCTTCACCGTACAGCGAGGAAGTCATTTCAATTGTTTCCTGCACAGTGCCGCCGCTTCCTATGCCGTTATGAACATAGCCGTTGGCATCGGTATCTTTGACTGTCATACCGGTAACAATTTTATATGAATTGTTTTCCGTGATTTCGGGTGCAGTTATAAGGACACCTGAATACGATTTTTCGGGAGTGAAAGAAACAATTACTTTATTATTACTGTCGCATAAAGCAAAGGGAGTTGATGCTGCCTGCTGTGATTTGAATGTGTAAAGTATAGCACCCTGATTTTCGGATTCGGAGAAATTCTGCATCATACCATTTGAGCCGAGAGCAACAAGGATACCGCCTGTGACAGTAGCTTTTGTTGCATAGTCAAACGAGCCGTTGCCGTTATTTTCAGGTCCGCTGATTAACGTTACACCGCCACTTATGCTGATTGCACCGTTGGAATCGATTCCGTCACCGCCTGCACGGATGTAAATATATCCGTCAGATACGGAGAAAGATGATTCTGTGTTTGTTATGTTAATACCATCGTCTGTTGAAGAGAGGTCAATTTTACCGCCTGAAACAGAAATTTCGCCTGATTCAAAGCCTTCGTTACTTTTTACAACGTTAACCGTGCCGTCAGAAATTTTTATAGCGCTGTCGGCGTGGATTGCATCGTCACCTGTTGCAAGGTTAATTGTACCGCCTGAAATTGTAACTGACGTTGCGGAGTTAATACTGTCGTCTGTTGAATCAACCCTGATTGAACCGTTTTCGATAATAATATCGCCTGATGCTTTCAAGCCTTTCTGCGATTCTTCGCTTTCAGCGTTATATTCAATATCTGAACCTGCCGATGCGTTGATTTTACCGCCTGAAATTCTGATTACACTGCTTGACTGAATAGCGTCATTTTTGGCAACAAGGTCATATGTGCCGTTCTGAATGTAAACAAATCCGAGTGTTGCATCGTCGGCATTATCACCGCGGATTGCGTCTGAACCTGCGTTGATTTTAATATCAGGATTTGCGAATTTCACGCTGTCTTTGCCGATGATTGCCGCACCCTTTGAAGTGATATCGAGTGTACCGCTTGCCACAACAACATCATCTTTTGAAACAATTGCGTGCTTGTAATTACCATTTACAGTCAACTTGCCGTTGCCGTTTATTGTCAGTTTTTCTTTGCTGAAAATTACTGCGTCTACAGAACTGCCATCTTCCGTAAGTGAGTAATAGTTGCCGTCAGAAAGAGTGTTTTCAGTATTATCTTCAAGAATAAGAAAAACTTTCTTTGCAGATTTTATCAGCAAGGCAGGGCCTGTTGAATTGTTTATGGAAACATTATTGAGAACAAGGCGTACCTTTTCTTCTTTGCTCACTTCAACAGAAAAAGCTTTATCGGTAAGGTTACCGCTTAAAATGTATGTTCCGCCTTTGGTAATGGTCTGTGTTTTTGAAACATCAATTTTTTCTGCTGAACTTTTATCATATGAAGCATCAAGGTCGTTATCTGTAAAAGAAAAATCCATTGATGCCAGGTTTTCGTTTTCGGGAGTGTTATCTGCAGTGCCGTTATTTTCACCTTTTTTGCACGATGAAAAAAGGCACAATGTCAATAAAACTGAACAAAGCAGAGAAATTATTTTTTTAATCATAATTCTTCAATACCTTCAATCTGTTCGTTAATTGAAATTTCAAGATTTCCGTTACGGCAACGTAAATCGTCGATGAATTCTTTAGTCTGATTTTTATCTTTTAAATCAATTTTATAGAACAGTTTATAGAGGCTTCCCATATTGCTTGTTTTAACTTTCATAAGGCGGTGAGAATTCGTATATTTCTTGAAAATATCGTCAAATTCGCCGTAGAAGTTAAGGCTTTCAGGTACAGTGATGCGAAGTTCCATTGCATTGTGGTCCTTAATAAAAATGATTGAAGCAATAACTGTGATTGCACCAACAATAAGAGTGAAAAGAAGTGCTATTGCAACATATCCTGTAGCACAGGTAAGACCTGCAGTCATTGCAAGGAAAATAGCTGCAATATCTCTTGCTTTTCCGGGTACTGAACGGAAGCGGACAAGAGAAAATGCACCCATAACTGCAACGCCGGTACCTACATTTCCGTTTACCATAACGATAACGGTTTCAACAATGACGGGAAGAAGAATAAGTGCGATGATAAAGCTTTTTGATGTTTTGTTACGGTATACTGCGGTAAGTGCAGCGATAACACCGCAGATAAGGGCGAATAAAAGGCAGAAGAAATAACCCTCTGCTGTTTTAACATTAATTGCATTGAAAATATTTGTCATATCTGTAACTCCTGTCTTGTTAAAGTGTGCTTATATGCTGTGCCATATTTTGAAAATGATCTTGGAAAAATTTTGCATTCATCAAGAGCTTTTGATAGCCAGACGGGCATAGCACCGCCTGTTTTTATTTCCATAATAATCACATCATCAGGCAGAATTTTTATACCGTTGTCACCGGAATCAAGTTTAAGGTCTGTGGTGCGATAGCGGACTTCAGAATCAAAGGTTATTCTCAATCCGGGAATATCTTCTGCAAAATATGCTATCCGTTTATATGCAACCATCATTTTAGGAAGCGGATGATTATAAAATTTCATAGCATAGTCAATTTCACGCATTATCTGGGAATCGAAGGGTTTTTCAAGGGAAAATATGTATTCCATTGCATCATTCAAAGATAATGC
>JAZQWT010000029.1:0-3463 GCA_045632485.1 Acutalibacteraceae bacterium | reverse complement strand
TGTGAAATCGCTTTCGCCCCAGAGACAGCTTCCGTAAACTGTTGACTGAATGTGAGGATGCTGGAAAACGAAGATAGGTTTCTTCGGGTCATCTGCAGCAGCCTTTGCAAGTTCTTCTTCCATAAATGCAACTTTATCTTCTTTAAATCCTGCACCGTTGTTTGAAGAAACAGAAATAAAGTGGAAGCCGTTGATTACATTGTGTTGGTCACCTTTCTGACCGAATGTGTTTTCAAAGCGAGCATATCCGCCTTCCATACCTTCGGGGCCGTGGAATTCGTGGCTTGAAATAAGCATAATTTTCTTTGTTTCTTCTTTAGTGAAATTCTGAAGAGTTTCTTTGAACAAATCCATCTGGCACTGTTCGCCTCTGTTTGCGAAGTCGCCAACTACAACGAGTGCATCAAGATTTTTGTATGTAGGATGCTCTTCTGCAATTCTGTATGCGGCGTTCATAGCCTTTTCCATACGTTCTGTTTCCTTGGAGCGTTCATCCTTGTAATGAACGTCGCTTACTGCTACAAATCTGAGAATAGGATTGAAGTTTTCCATTTTAATCACCTTATCTGTCCCTTTCCTGAAATTAAATATTTTGTTGTTGTAAGTTCACGAAGTCCCATAGGTCCTCTTGCGTGAAGCTTCTGCGTTGAAATTCCGATTTCAGCACCGAGGCCGAATTCTTCGCCATCTGTAAAACGTGTTGAACAGTTGACATAAACTGCCGCAGCATCAATTGACAACTGGAATTTTTCTGCATTTTCAAGGCTTTTTGTGACAATACATTCACTGTGGCCTGTTGTGTATTCTGAAATGTGGCTTATCGCTTCATCAACATCAGCCACAACTTTCACTGAAATAATGTAATCAAGAAATTCTGTGCCGTAATCTTCTTCTGTTGCAAGAGTAATTTCAGGGAGAATTTCTTTTGTTTTTTCGCAACCTCTGAATTCAACACCTGATTCGTCAAGCTTTTTCTTTGCAAGAGGAAGAAATTCTTTTGCAATTTTTTCGTTTACTAAAAGACTTTCAAGCGCGTTACAAACAGAAGGACGCTGCGTTTTGCCGTTGTTTAAAATATCAAGTGCCATATTTAAATCTGCACTTTCGTCAACATACAAATGGCAGTTGCCTGTGCCTGTTTCAATAACAGGAACAGTTGCATTTTTAACAACTGATGAAATAAGTCCTGCACCGCCACGTGGAATAAGCACATCAATGTAGCCGTTTAATGTCATCATTTGAGTTGCAGTTTCTCTTGATGTATCTTCAACGAGCTGCATAATGTCAGGAGAAAATCCTGCTTTCACGACTGCATTTCTCATAAGACTCATCAGGATTTTGTTACTTTCAAAAGCCTCTTTACCGCCACGTAAAATCACTGTGTTACCGCTTTTAAGACACAGGGAAGCAGCATCAACCGTAACATTGGGACGAGCCTCGTAAATAATTCCGATAACACCCATAGGTACGCGGACTTTTTCAATTTTCATTCCGTTAGGTCTTACTCCGCCGCCTGTAACTTCCCCTACAGGGTCGTCAAGCTTTGAAAGATTCACACATGCATTTGCAATGGAAAGAATTCTCTTTTCATCCAGCATAAGTCTGTCAAGCATTGACTTTGACATACCGTTTTTCTCGGCATTGTCAAGGTCAATTTTATTTTTTTCAATAATTAAATCTATATTATTTTTAAGCTCTTCGGAGATTTTTATGAGGGCCTCATTTTTCTTGCCTGTTGAGGCAGTCATAAGTTCATGCTTTACTTTTTTTGCATTTTCTCCCAGCGTGAGAATGTAACTCATTTCTTCACCCCTTTAAAATATGTGCCGATAGGTTTGCCTTCAAGAAGGTCATATAATTTTTCAGGCTTATCGCCGTTCATAATTACCATATCAATGCCCGCTTCGTTGGCAATTTCTGCAGCCTTGAGTTTAGTAATCATACCGCCTGTGCCCAATGAAGAGCCTGCACCGCCTGCATTTATTTTCATTTCTTCAGTAACACCGTTAACTACTTTTATCAGATGGGCATCTTCATTTTCTTTGGGATTTTTATCGTAAAGCCCGTCAATATCTGAAAGAATAACAAGCATATCTGCCTTTGCAACCTTTGCCATAATTGCCGCAAGAGAATCGTTTTCGCCCATTTCAAGTTCAAGTTCATCAATGGCAACTGTGTCGTTTTCATTTACAACGGGAATTGTGCCAAGCTGAAGAAGTCTTTCAACTGCGTTTTCAACGTTCTGTCTTCTGTCTTCAATAAGAACATATTTTGTAAGAAGAATCTGTGAAACCGTAAGGGAATATTCCGAAAAAAGTTTATCGTACATATACATCAGTTCGCACTGACCTACTGCAGCACAAGCCTGTTTTGTAGGAGTATCTGTCGGTTTTTTGCCCATACCGAGTTTACTCATACCGAGGCCTATAGCACCGCTTGAAACAAGCAGAATTTCGTTACCCGCATTCTGCAGGTCAGCAAGAGTTTTTACAAGCTGTTCAACACGTCTTATGTTAAGTCTGCCTGTTTTATGAGTGAGAGTTGATGTTCCCACTTTAACTACAATTCTTTTAGTATCCATTTTTATACCTTCTTATGCTTCATCATTTAAAACTGCGTGAGCGCATTTAATTCCGTCAACAGCAGCAGAAACAATACCTCCTGCATACCCTGCCCCTTCACCTGAGGGGAAAAGACCGCTGACATTTGTCTGGAAAAATTCATCACGTAAAATTCTTACGGGAGATGAGCTTCTTGTTTCAGCACCTGTTAAAACTGCCTCAGGCATTGCAAAGCCCTTAAGCATATTGTTCATTTTAAGAAGTGCGTCTGCAAGTGTATCTGTAACGCGTTTTGGCAGAACCTGTCTTAAATCTGCACACTCAACACCTGTGGGACAGGTGGGTCTGACATAACCTAATTTTGTACTCTTTTTATCGTTTAAGAAATCACCTACAAGCTGTGCGGGAGAAGCGTATGTGCTGCCGCCATGGAAGAATGCTTTTTCTTCAATATCTCTCTGCAAATCAAACCCTGAAAGCGGATTTACAGCATCGGGGAAATCTTCAGGCTCAATGCCGACAAGTAAAGCAGAGTTTGAGTTTTCACCGTCTCTCTTAAATTCACTCATTCCGTTTACAACAACGCTTCCTTCATCTGAAGAAGATGCAACAACTGTACCGCCGGGACACATACAGAAAGTGTATGCACCTCTGCCGTGGGGGGGATGGCAAGCCATTTTGTAGTCTGCAGCACCAAGCTTCGGATGACCTGCAAAAGAGCCGTACTGCGCTTTATCGATAAATTCTCTCGGATGCTCGATTCTCGCACCTACGGAGAATGCTTTTTGCATCATTTTTATGCCTTTATTATAAAGCATTGTGATTGTATCTCTTGCAGAATGACCGACTGCAAGAACAAGTGTATCAGTTTCAAAGTCAAAACTTCTGCCGTTCTGCTCATA
>JAZQWT010000028.1:0-3839 GCA_045632485.1 Acutalibacteraceae bacterium | reverse complement strand
TATCAATGAACTGAATAAAATTAATTCTGAGAAAAACCTTATAATTGTTGATACTATGGATGAGGCTGTAGAATGTGCTTATAAATGCACAAAAAGGGGTCATATTTGCCTTTTCTCCCCTGCTGCCTCAAGTTACAATCGTTACAGAAACTTCGAAGAAAAAGGCAATCATTTCAAATATTTAGCAAAAGCTTTCGGTACAAAATGAGTTAATTAAAAGTTTAACGGTGCAGCCACTTAAAATGGTTGCACCGTTTTATTGTTATTTATTTAATTTTAATTCTGAATAGTCTTGCACCATGTGAGTTGACTTCGGCTGAAAATTCACCATCAGTTACTAAATACTCTTCATGTGCCCACATATCCCATACACTGTATTTTACACCACTGATTGAGATGTCGGTAATATCAAAACTGATTTCTCTTTCTTTATCATCTGTGTTAAACAGTGCTACATATTTACAGTTTTCTCCGTTGGATGTCCAGATTATTTCACCTTTTCCGTCTATTTCTTCTCTTTTGAACTGTCTTGCACCATTTGAGTTTTTAAGCATATCAATAAGGTCTCTGTTCTGTAAAAGCGAAAGAGTAAATTCATCATTTTCACGCATTTCGCCGCCCATCATAAGTGGGGAACGGAAAATACCCCAGAGAGTCATCATTGTTATTTGTTCATCATGAGTGAAACGTGTAAATCTGTTTCTGTATTCGGGCAATTTCTCAGTTTTCTGAATTCTTCCCAAGGGTAACATATCACAATCAGGCCATGCACCGGGTTGCACATATTCCTGCCATTCATAACAACGTTCGAACATAGTATGAAGTTTGCTCCATTCGTCCCAGAAGTCACCTGTCATACGCCACATATTTGCATTTGCAGCAAGATGTTCATGTTCCCATACAGGTGCAGGTCCGGGTGAAAGGCTGAGCACAATGTCTCGTCCGCATTTATCTATTGCTTTTCTCATCATTTCAATTTCTTTTCTCGCCGAATAGGGATTGTGAGGATATATCTCAGTATTAGCAATATCGTCGCATTTTATAAAATCAACATCCCATGAAGCGTAAAGTTCAAAAATTGAATCATAATATTCCTGTGCACCTGTTTTATCAGTACGGAGTCCGTACATATCCGGATTCCATGAGCAGATTGATGAAGGGTGTGCAATGTCTCTTGCTGTAACTCCTTCACATTTGATTTTTGTATTCTGATGTGCTGCCTGACGAGGAATTCCTCGCATAATATGAATACCAAATTTCAGACCGAGAGAATGTATGTAATCAGCAATTGGCTTAAAGCCTTTACCGCCTGCTGATGAAGGGAATCTTTCAACAGAGGGAATAAGTCGCGAATATTCATCCATGCAAAGTTCGGCAAAATAATGATAATAGTAGCTGTCGGCAGTTGGTTCTGACCACTGTATATCACATACAACATATTCCCAGCCATATTCCTTAAGATGTTCTGCCATATAGTCTGCATTCGCAAGTAACTGCTCTTCGTTTACTGCTGCACCATAGCAGTCCCAGCTATTCCATCCCATAGGAGGAGTAAGTGCTAATTTTTTATGCATATAAATCTACCTCTTAAAAATTTTTAGTGATATTATTGTAACATCTGAAATAAATAAAAACAAGTTTTTCACGAAAGATTTTACTTTATTTTAAAAGACAAAAAAGAGAGAAGTTGGAACTTCTCTCTTTAAAATCAGATATTATAAAGCTTCTTGAAGTGCTGTGTAAGATTATACATCTGTTCAATTTCAAGCTGGCGATTGCGTTTGAATTCCCCGGCGTCTCTTGCTCTTGAAATGTATTCCATTTCATTACCTTCAAGTTTCTGATAATATTTAGCATTTACAGGATACATCTGGCATTCTGCAACTGAGAAGAATCCAACAAAATCCTGTATTTTCTGTGCGAGTTCCGGGTCTTTATCAAAGTTTTCGCAAAGCCATACATAGAATTCAGGATGGAAGTTTGCCATAACACCTGAGAAACCTGCGCAACCAATCTGCATTGATTCAAGGAATGTTGCAGAGTTTGCGTTGTAAATCTTGAAATCAGTACCTTTTACTGCATCGAGTTTTGCCTGGATTTCATCAAGATTACAGCTTGTATCTTTAAGGAATCTGAATTTTCCTGTCTGACTGAGTTCTTTAAGAACATATGGAGACATAAGTCTCTTATAAGGATAAGGACATTCATAAATGCCAAGACCGATTTCAGGGATGTTATCAACAACATATTCCATATTTTTAAGGAAAACACTGTCGTTTTCATCAGCTTTTGCAAGTCTGTTTGAGATGAAAACATAACCATCAACACCAACATCAATGAACTGATTAGCTTCTCTGATCTGTGTTTCAAGATCATCTGCAGTGTGACCTGATGCAACTATTGTCATGCCTTTAGGAGCATTTTTTATAATGAATTTAAGAAGTTCCATTCTTTCTTCGAATGAAAGGAAGAAAATCTCACTTGACTGACAGATTGCAAAAATACCTGCAACACCTTTTTTATCATACCATTCAATCAATTTTTCTACAGCATTGTAGTCAATTTTATTGTCTGCTGTGTAAGGTGTAATCATTGTCGGATAAACACCATTAGGAATATCTTTAATCATTATGCTGCACTCTCCTTAAATTAAATTTTATTAATCTTGTAAAAGATTTTTTTACCTTTTTTGATTATAATATCTCCTGATGAAATTTCATCAGCAGTAATTACCTTTGCAAAATCAGTAACTTTTTCATCATTTACTGAAATACCGCCCTGTTGGATAAGACGTCTTGCTTCACCGTTTGATTTCGAAAGACCTGCTTTAACGAGGATTTTAATTATGCCAATTGCACCATCTTCAAAATCTTCATCATCAAGATCAATTGAGGGCATATTTTCAAGGTCTGCACCACCTGAGAATAATGCACGGGCAGCATTCTGTGCTTTATTTGCTTCTTCTTCACCGTGCACCAGGTTTGTCATCTCATAAGCAAGAATTTCTTTTGCTTTATTGAGTTCACTACCTTCCCATTTATCCATTTCATCAATCTGTTCAAGAGGAAGGAATGTAAGCATTCTGATACATTTGAGTACATCATCGTCGCTTACATTTCTCCAATACTGATAGAAATCAAAAGGAGATGTTTTATTGGGGTCAAGCCATACAGCGTTACCTGCAGTTTTACCCATTTTATTACCATGTGAATCAGTAAGAAGTGTGATTGTCATACAATGTGCATCTTTGCCGAGCTTTTTACGGATAAGCTCTGTACCACCAAGCATATTTGACCACTGGTCATTGCCGCCAAACTGCATATTGCAGTTGTAGTGCTGATACAAGTGATAGAAATCGTATGACTGCATTATCATATAGTTGAATTCAAGGAAAGATAAGCCTTTTTCCATTCTCTGTTTGTAACAATCAGCACGAAGCATATTGTTAACAGAGAAACAAGCACCTACTTCACGGAGCAAATCAACATAGTTAAGGTTAAGGAGCCATTCCGCATTATTAACCATTTGTGCTTTGCCTTCACCAAACTCTATGAATCGTTACATCTGTTTTTTGAAACATTCTGCGTTATGGTCAATATCTTCTTTTGTAAGCATTTTACGCATATCAGTACGACCTGAAGGGTCACCAATCATAGTTGTACCACCACCGATAAGTGCAATCGGTTTATTTCCCGCCATCTGAAGACGTTTCATAAGTGTAAGAGCCATAAAATGACCTGCTGTAAGGCTGTCTGCCGTGCAGTCAAATCCTATGTAGAAAGTGGCCTTACCATTATTAATCATTTCACGGATTTCATCCTCATTTGTTACCTGAGCGA
>JAZQWT010000027.1:0-13029 GCA_045632485.1 Acutalibacteraceae bacterium | reverse complement strand
GATATGAGTGAGGCATCAACAGAAGATTATCCTGCTGCAGTCAAGGAAATCTGCGACTTGTTCATTGAAGCAGAAACTCCATTTGTAATCACTTTTGGTAACCACGATTATCTTCACGGCATTACAATTGATGATATGTTTGCTCTTTATAAGGAATACGGCGGTGAATACTTTCTGAGCGAGGACGAGAATCCCGAACTCTTTGGCTGTGGCACATGCAGCCTTTCCGTATTTTCTAACGATAGCAGCCGTGTAGCATATGAAATCTATTGCTTCGATTCAGGCTGCGAGGTTGAGGGCAAGGGTTACGAGTCAGTGCATCCCGATCAGATCGAATGGTATCAGAGCAAGGCTGAAAAATTAAAAAACGCAAATAGTGGCAAATACGTTCCTTCCGTCGTTTTCCAGCATATTATTGTGCAGGAAATTTTCGATAAACTCTTCCCCGTTGCAAAGGAGAATGACACAAAAAGCATTGAAGCCTTTGACGGTATAGCTTACAAAATGAAGGCTATTCCTAATCTTTCAAATATCAAAGACGGATATCTTCTGGAAAAACCATGCCCGGGATATTATAACTACGGTCAGCTTGATGCTGTGAGTGAAAACGATGATGTCAGAGCGATGTTCTTCGGTCACGATCATTCCAACAGTTTTACAGTCGAAATTAACGGTGTGGATATTGTCAACACACCGAGTGTTAAGCCTCACTCAATTTTAAAAATCATCAACTGGGGCAGCAGAGTCATCACTCTGCATGAAGACGGCACTTATGAAAGTAAGGTTTTGACAGGATATGAACTCGCAGAAGATAAAAATTCTGAAATTATCGATGTCGGAGGCGTTTCATGGTTTGAGATTATATTCACTAAAATCTGGAAAGCGTTTATAAAAGTTTCTCTTGTTTTCTGGAATTTTACAACAAAGGTTTACTACGACTTTTAAGTGGTGGTTATATATAAATGTGTATTTGATATACTAACTATTTTACGGAGTATAAAAATCACCACCACTGACACTTATAGCAGCATAAAAACCGTTGCGTTTTTTGGGTATAGGTGGCATAATTGTTTAACAAAGGAGTGATTTCTATGCGATTTTTACAGACGATTATTTCTTATCTTGCAATAGCGGGTGCTTTTATTACTTCCGTTTTTTCGTGTGGTGAAGCGTCAATGATACCGTATACAAATGATTACAAGATTCCTGACAGCATCCCTGAATACAGTGTAATTTCAACAGAAGAGAAAACGGATTGGAAAGCGAAATGGATTTGGGATAAGGAAAACATTAAGGAGAAAAATGTCTGGATGTGCTTTAATAAAAAAGTAAGTCTTGATAAAGCTCCTGAAGAACTCATTGCCAACATTTCGGCCGATTCAAAATATTGGCTTTATATAAACGGTGAAACTGTTGTTTTTGAAGGCGGTGTAAAACGAGGTCCCTCCAAAAACAGCAGTTATTACGACAGTATAGATATTGCACCTTTCTTAAAAGAGGGTGAAAACTCGATTTGTGCTCTTGTGTGGTACTGGGATAATGAAACGAGTTATTCCTATAACGGCAGCGGTCAGGGCGGATTCCTTTTTGATGCAAAAAATTCTGAAATGACCATATTTTCCGACAAAAGCTGGAAAGTAAAAAGAAATGATGCTTTTGTTGACAGTCCTCTTTATCCTCCTAATTACAGGCTTCCCGAATACAGTATTTATTTCGATGCAAGAAAAGATCAGGGCAATTGGCTGAACGAAGCCTGTGATGTTTCCGGGTGGGAAAACGCGACCGAATATGCTGTTGGCGGAGAAGGTGCTTACGGCAGACTTTATCCCAGAGGAATACCTTTTCTTAAGGATTACGGTCTGAAGGATTATGAAAATTCAAAGGATTATGAAAACTATACCGTAAAGAAACTTTTCGGCGAAAAAATCACCGTAGATATTCCTTATAATGCACAGCTTACTCCCTATCTTAAAATCATAGCACCTGAGGGCAAAAAGATTCGTATAACAACAGAAAACACTTTAATCGGTGCAGTTTCAACTACTTACATAACTAAAGAGGGGGAGCAGGAGTTTGAGGCATTAGGTTGGTTTAACGGAGAGCATATTACTTATAAAATACCGAGAGGCGTTAAAATTGTTTCGTTGAAGTACCGTGAAACAGGATACGACAGTTCATTCTGCGGTGACTTCAGATGTGATGATGAATTTATGAATTCGCTGTGGCAAAAATCTCTGCGTACCCTGTATGTTACTATGCGCGACAATTTTATGGATTGTCCCGACAGAGAGAGGGCACAATGGTGGGGCGATGTTACAAGTGAAATGATTATGACTATGTACTCCATGGATAGTAACTCCTACCTGCTGTATCAGAAGGGCGTTGAGGCAATGCTTTCTCACGTTGATGATACAAAAGTTCTTCAGACCGTTGTTCCCATAAGCGGTGATTATTTTGAACTTCCTGTTCAACAGTTAGCAGGAATCGTAGGTTTTCTCACTTACTATGAATATACAGGTGACAAGGCATTTATTGAAAAGGTTTATGAACCATCTGTTGATTATCTGAAGCTCTGGGAAATCGGTGAAAATAATCTCGTTGTTCATCGTGAAGGCTCATGGGATTGGCCTGATTGGGGAAAAAGAGCAGATATGACGGCTATTGAAAATGCCTGGGTTTACTATGCTCTTTCTGCAACAGAAAAAATGGCAAATATTTTAGAAAAAAATGAAGACCTCTCATTTATCACAGAGAGAAAAAGTGCTATAGCAAAAGGATATGAATCTCTCTGGACAGAAAAAGGCTTTAAAAGTAAAGACGTGAGAAAACCTGATGACAGAGCCAAAGCTCTTGCAGTTTTATCGGGACTTGCGGAAAAAGAGCAGTATGACACTATCGCAAATGTTCTCAAAACTACTGAAAATTCAAGCCCGTATATGGAATATTATGTTCTTGAAGCACTTTGTAAGATGGGGGAATATAAAGCAGCAAAGGACAGAATCAAGGACAGATACGACGGTATGATGAGCGAGGATTACTCCACTCTCTGGGAGTTCTGGGATTCCTGGCGAGGCACTAAAAATCACGCATGGAGTGGCGGTCCGCTTGTTATAATGAGTAAGCATTTTGCTGGTATTGCTCCTATTGAACCGGGCTACGAAAAGGTTAAAATTAATCCTCAATACGCTTTGTCGGACAGTATGAGTTGCACCGTTCCCGGCGTAAAAGGATTAATCACTCTGAATTATGAAAAGGTTGACGGGGATTTTGTTATCAACCTTACTATTCCGCAAAATATGAAGGTTATATTATATGCACCCGTCAATGCCGTTGTCAACATCAATTCAGAGATTTTTTACAGGAATGGTGAATGTGTAAACGACAAAATCAGTAATGTGGAAGTCGTTGTTTAATATTCTTATTGTACTTTTTAACAATGTATGATATAATTCCTAAGGTTTGAAAATTTTTACAGAAAGTGAGTTCGGTATGAAAAAATCTGACGCATTATCACTTATTCCTATAGGTGTATTTGTTGTTTTTTATTTATCGTTAGGAATTATTTTTGAATATGTTATGAAAATTCCTATGGGCTTTTACAATGTGCCTGTTGTTGTAGCTTTTCTTGTAGCGTTGTTTGTGGCAACACTTCAGACGAAAGGTGTTTCACTTGACAAAAAGTTTGAGATTATGGGGCAGGGTATAGGAGATAAAAATATCATAACTATGCTTATAATATTTTTACTTGCAGGTGTTTTTGTAGGTGTTGTAGGCAGAGATTCTGCAGAAAGTGTAGCATATTTTATGCTTTCGATTACACCGCCACGGCTTGCAGTTGTTGTGCTGTTTGTTATCAGCTGTTTTGTTTCTACTGCTATGGGAACATCAGTCGGCACAATCACACTTATCACTCCTATTGCAGTTGCAATTTCGGAAGGCTCGGGATTTTCGCTTCCGCTTTGCGTCGGAACAGTTGTGGGTGGTGCTATGTTCGGTGATAATCTTTCTTTCATTTCCGATACCACCATTGCTGCCTGTAATGGTCAGGGCTGTGCAATGAAAGATAAATTCCGAACCAATATTACTATTGTTATACCTGCAGCAATAGTGACTATCGGCATTATTCTTGCATTGTCATTCAGCTCTGATGTTAACGGAATTATCAATAAAGACTACAATATGCTTCAGATTCTGCCGTATGTGCTTGTACTTATAAGCGGGATTATAGGTGTTAATGTTTTCTTGACATTACTTATCGGTATTGTTACAGGCAGTGTTATAATGCTCGCAACCAATTCAATAACTTTTCCTGATTTACTTGCAAATATGGGGAGCGGTGCTGCCGGTATGTTTGAAACGTCAATGGTGGCTGTTCTTGTGGCAGCGCTTTGTGCACTGATAAAATATAACGGAGGATTTGAGGCTCTTCTTCACGGCATACGTCGTGTTTTTAAAGGTAAAAAAAGCGGTCAGCTGGGTATCGGTCTTTTAGTAGGACTTATGGATATAGCAACTGCAAATAATACAGTTGCTATCGTTATGGCAAATCCTATTGCAAGTGAAATGGCAACGGATTTCGGTATCACTCCCAGAAAAACTGCTTCAATTCTTGATACATTCTCCTGTATTTTTCAAGGGATTATTCCGTACGGTGCACAGATTTTAGTTGCACTTTCAGTTGTGAACACCCTGAACTATGAATTGACTGCATTCCAGATTATTTCAAATCTTTTCTATCCGATGCTTCTTCTTTTAAGTTCTCTTATATTCATATTTGTTATTCCTGAGAGAAAAGCAAAATAAATATTCTTTATTAGCCAAAAAGCGACAGTTTTAATCTGAAACTGTTGCTTTTTTCTTTCTTTCAATGTTATAATTAATCAGGAAAGTTGGTGAGCAAAGTACAATGGGAACTATATTCAACATACAGAAATTTTGTATACATGACGGTGATGGTATTCGCACCTGTGTATTCCTTAAAGGCTGTCCCCTTAAGTGTATATGGTGTCATAATCCTGAAAGCCTTGAGAAAACGCCGAACCTTTCCTTTAATAAACAGAAATGCTCCTCCTGTGGCAGATGTCTTACAGAATGTGATGCACGCACACTGAAAAACGATACTCTGAAAATTGACCGTACAAAGTGTACGAAATGCGGTAAATGTGCGGAAGTGTGTCTTAATAATGCAAATGAAATTATTGGCCGTGAAATGACAGCATCCGAAGTTATTGATGAAGTTTTAAAAGACAAAATCTTCTACGATACATCAGGGGGAGGAATTACCGTTACAGGTGGTGAGCCGTCATATCAGGCTGATTTCACAATAGAACTTCTCCGTCTTTCAAAGGATGCGGGAATTTCTCTTGCAATAGAAACCTGCGGTATCGGGTCGAGTGATTTCTATAAAAATGCGTTTGAACTCGGCACAACTTTTTTATATGACATAAAGTGTATTGACAGTAACCGTCATCAGATACTTACAGGAGCAGATAATTCTCATATTATGTCTAATCTCCGTTATCTGATGGACAAAGGTGCAGATATAATTATCAGACTACCTTTAGTTCCTGATTGTAACGATAGTGACGAAGATATTGCAAATTTAGCGACTTTTCTTAAAGAAAACAAAGGACGATACAGATATGCGGAAATTATGCCTTATCATAGTCTGGGTACAGGTAAATCAGAAAAGATAGGTGCAGATGCCGTGTATGTTCATAAGAACGCAACCGATGATGAAATATCACGTTGGTGTTCACTGTTTGCTTCTCACGGCATAGATATAAAAGTATCAAAATAAAAGAGGTTTATTTATGACAGATTTAGTTAAGATTGATCCTTTACTTTACGGATATTTTCTCGATGAAACTCTTGAACACGGCGAGAGAGTAGGTCTTGCTATGCTTCATGCTGCAAAAAATATTGAAATCAGATTTTCACATCAGTTACTTCCTGAAACTTTATTTGAATCAAAATACGGCAGTTCAAGTTATACTCCTTCTGACGGACTGCGTTTTTTTGATGATAACATTATGAAGATAGCAGAGGATTTTCCTGAACACAGGGAAACTCTTATCAGGTACATTAATGAATTAAATATATTCAGAAGTAAAGCAACGCGACTTTTTTCCGAATCTACGGAGGCACTTAACCGTTCAGGTGCTGAATGGGGAGGCGGATGGGGTGGACATTCCAACCCTGATTACGGAAGAATTGTAAATTTCGGCACTGACTATATCCGTACAATAATTGCAGAAAACAGTAATAAGTATCCGGACGAAGGATGGTTTTATCGTTCCTGCTCTTATGTCCTTGATGCCATAGATATTATGGGTGAAAGATATGGAAAACTTGCTTTAGAAAAAGCTGAAAATTGTGAGAACAAAGATGATAAAGCTCTTTTACTCCGTATGGCAAAAGCTTTCCGAACAGTACCGAAGAAACCTGCTTATGACTTCACATCGGCAATGTGCTCATTTATGCTTGTCTTTGCACTTGACGGAAGTGATTCTCCCGGCAGATTTGACCAGTATATGTATCCTGCATACCTGAAAACCGATAACAAAGAAGAGATAACTGACCTTCTTGACAGACTTTGGGATTATTTCCACGAACACCGTTCATGGAATCTCTGTATTTCGGGCAGTGATGAAAACTGGAAAGATGAGACTAATGAGCTTACATATGATATTCTTGCTATGGTAAGAAAGAAAGGCTATAATACTCCTAATCTTACTTGTCGTATTCACAGAAATACACCTGAAAAACTCTGGAATGAGATTGCCGATACCCTTGCAACCGGGACGGGACTTCCTGCTTTATACAATGATGATGTAGTTTGTACTGCACTTGAAAAAATCGGTATTACTCCACAAGACAGCCACGATTACTGTATGAACGGATGTAATCAGATAGATATTCTCGGCAAGAGTCATATGGGTCTTGAAGACGGTGAAGTTGTTTTCACAAAATGTCTTGAATTTGCATTGCACAATGGTATTGATGATATGACAGGGGAAAAGGTTTCGATTGAAACAGGTGACCCGACAACTTTTGATAATTATGAAAGATTCGAACGTGCTTTCATGGATCAGCTTGAATATGTAACCTACAATTCCTGCAGCAGTGCTAATGACTGGCAACATCTTCGCGGTGTGTTTGAACCACATCCTCTAAGATCCTGTCTTATTGAGGGGTGTCTTGAAACAGGACGTGATTACAGAAACGGTGGTCCTATTTATACCCACGGACAGATTTTAGCTGAGGGCATTGCTGATACGGGAGACAGTCTTTATGCTGTGAAGAAACTTGTCTACGATGAAAAGAAGTACACAATGTCAGAACTCTTAGATGCTCTGAAAGCGGACTTTAAGGGATACGAAAAACTTCATCACGATTTCAGTAATTGCGAAAAGTTCGGCAACGATATTGAAGAAGTGGATAAAATTACCGCACGGGCACTCAACCGTTTCTTTGTTGTTCTTAAGCGTAACAATACCTACAGAGGCGGTGTGTTTACAGGCGGATGCAGTACATTCAGCCGTGCAGCAAGATACGGACAGCAGACAGCAGCACTTCCCAACGGAAAACGTAAAGGCGAACCACTCCTTGCAGATAGTATTGCAGCAACACCCGGTCGCGACACAAATGGACCTACTGCGCAGATAAAATCCGTTCTGAAATATAATCACACCGATGCTTGCAGCGGATTTGTATACCAGAATAAATTTGAGAAGAAAATGTTTCTGAGTGAGAAGGGTAAAGCTTCTTTCATAGCACTGGCAAAGGCATATTTTGCAGGCGGTGGTCAGCAATATACCGTTACTGTTGTTTCTCCCGAGGACCTTCTCGATGCAAAAGTTAACCCTGAGAATCACCGTAACCTTATCGTTCGTGTTGGCGGATACAGCGATTATTTTGTCAATCTGAATAATGAACTGCAGGACAATGTTATCGAGAGAACATTTATGAATATATAATTTACGTATATATCAGGACACAGATGTCAGATCGGTGTATAAGCTCTTGCAAAACTTTAATCTGAATGTTAATATAGAAATATAAATATTTGTTTATAGCGTTATAGTAAAAAATCCAGAGGTGATAAAAATGTTTTCAAAAATCATTGCGGTAATTATGAGCATTGTTTCTTTTTTTACAACTCCTTTTTCGTTGATTTCTGCGAAAACAGAACTGAAAAAAGACCTTGCAAGAGGTAACTATGAAAGCCCGTATATAGTCAGACCTCTTGAGGAGATAACCGTAAACGGTGTGTCTGTTGATGAATACGTGGTTGTTGCTCCTGCGGGTACTTTGTATGACGATGCCGAAGAAACACTTTGCGGTGAAATTTACAAGGCTTGCGGTAAAAAGATTGCTGTTGACGAAAATGCAGAACAGAAATCTTTTATAATTAATGAAACTTTAGATGATGCAGATACTTTCAATATCCGCGTTGATAACGGAAATGTTTATATCACAGGCGGCAATGTGGGAATTTCAAGAGGTATTACTGCGTTTATTGATGAGGTTTTGCTTAAGGCAGACGGAAGTTACGATTTTAAAGATGGCTATGAGTATAATAAAACATTTTCAGATTATGTAACTTACGAATCTTTCGGTGCTGTAGGTGACGGCAAAACAGATGACTTTGATGCAATTATCAGAACTCACGAATATGCAAATGTAAACGGTTTAACTGTTTTTGCAAATGAAACTGCAACATATTACATAGGCGGTGCAAATAAAACCGCTTACATTAAAACTGATACTGACTGGTCGACTGCACGCTTTATAATTGATGATACTGCAGTTGAAAACAGAAGTGCATGGGTGTTTAATGTGGCACCGTCACAAGGCTCAGTAAATATTACAGATAAAGTTACCCCTCTTAAGATTGATGCAACAAATATAGGTACATCACTCGATAGTAAATGTCTGGTTGTTCTTACTGATTCTAATGTTAAACGATATATCCGCAAAGGTGCAAATCAGAATTCAGGCAGCAGTCAGGCCGATGTTATACTTGTTGATGAAAACGGAAATATCTCACCTGAAACTCCTCTTATCTGGGACTTTGATGCAATTACAAATGCGGTGGCTTATCCCGTTGATACAGAAACATTGACTATAAAAGGCGGAAAGTTTACAACTCTTGCAAACAATGCCTCTTCTGAATATAACTATTATGCAAGAGGTATTCAGGTAAGACGTTCAAATACTGTTATAGACAGAATATATCATGACGTAAAAAATGAGGGTGAGACAGGCTCACCGTATTCGGCTTTTGTAAGTCTTTCCTGTTGTGCTGATGTAACAGTGAAGGAGAGTACATTTACAGGTCATAAAAAGTATAAAACAATAGGGTCAGCAGGAACAAGCGTAACAATGGGCACTTACGATATAAGTGCCGCAACAGCAGTAAATGCAAAGTTTGTAAATTGTAAGCAGACTAACGATATAACTAATGGTGATTATTGGGGTATCGCAGGTACAAACTATTGCAAAAATCTTGTATATGATGGTTGTGCATTCTCACGTTATGATGCACATCAGGGTGTTCTCAATGCAACAATTATAAACTCAGTTCTCGGTCATCACGGAATAAAACTGATAGGAAGCGGAACTGCTCTGATTGAAAATACAACTGTTTTGTCAGATTGTTTTGTTCACCTTCGCGAGGATTATGGTTCAACATGGAATGGTGACCTTATTATCCGCAATTGCAAATTCTATCCCACAGGTGTATCAAGCAATATTATTAAAGCGGAAAACTCAGAGGACCATAATTTCGGCTATACCTGTTATTTGCCTCAGAAAATAGAAGTTGACGGCTTATTTGTTCATTCGGTCGGAATTAATTATCTTTTCAATATGGTTAATTCAAATCATATTTTAGATTCATATAATGCGGAATATCCCGTAGTTCCTCCGCAGGAAATAAAGGTTCAGAATTTCAGTAATCTGTTTTTCGGAGAACTTTTTGTTTCAATGAACAAGGCAATATTCAAGGTTAAAATTTCATAATATCCTTGAGCATAAAAGAGAAAGTAAGTTCCGATTATGGTACCTTTTGTTCCCTTGTACAGCGTAGAAAAGTACAAATGGCTCGTCGGCTGATAATAAAAAAGACTCTGTGAATCTCACAGAGTCTTTTTTTTGTCAATTTTATATTTCACCTAAGACTACACCTGTTAAACCTAAAAGAATACCTAATACAAAGCATACAGCTGAGGCTATTATAGGTGTAAAAGCAAGGAAGTTTGCCGTTTTCAGTTTTTTCTGTGCATCTTCAAGTAAGTTTTGTTCCTGCAGGTTCTGTGGCGGAATCTGCGGCGCCTTTACCGAAGATTTACCTACCCAGACTATTATTGAAAATATAAAACCTATACCGAGCATAAGTATTGCGGCTACAATACCGAAGTTTCTTAAATCAGTTGCTTTTTTGTTATATTCGGCATACATTTGCATAGTGTCGTATCCCGGTGTGCCGTGATACATCTGTGCAGGTTGTTCGTGAAGATTCTGTTGCTGATTATAGTACATATTTTTCTCTGCATTCGGAAGAGGGTTATTCCGGACGTGAGGTACATAATCAATGTGTTCAACCACGTGCTTGTTTGTTTCCTTTGGTTTTGGTGTTTCGCCGACTTTTTCACCGCAGAACGGACAGAAAAGTGAACTATCGCTGATAGTGTTACAGCATTTAGGACAAACCATAGTCATCACTCCTGAAATCAATCTGATTCTTAACACAATTTTATAATAAATATCCGACATTGTCAATGCCCGGTACCAGACAGTTGAGAAACAATATTTGAAGTTTTGTTGAAAATTTTGTATGTTTATGTTATAATATGCACAGTTGTGAAGAAGGGGAGATGTTAATGAAAATAGCAGTTATCAACGGTAGCCCTAAAGGTAAATACAGTATCACCCTGCAGACTGTGCGTTATCTTGAACTTAAATACCCTGAATATGATTTTTCAGTTCTTCATGCAGGTCAGAAAATAAAATCACTTGAAAAAGATTTTTCTCAGGCAAAGGATTTACTTGAAAGCTCTGATGCAATTCTTTTTTCTTATCCTGTTTATACTTTCTTTGCACCATCACAGCTTCACCGTTTTATTGAACTTATGAAGGAAAATAACGTTGATGTCAAGGATAAATATGTAACACAGATTTCTACATCGAAACATTTTTACGATATAACTGCGCACAAATATATTGAAGAAAACTCCCTGGATATGTCTATGCGCTATATCCGCGGTCTTTCTGCAGATATGGAAGATTTGCTTGAAGAAACAGGCAGAAATGATGCTGAAAAATTCTTTGAACGCTTCCTTTGGTCAGTCAAAGAAGAAATTTATATTTCGCGTCAGAAGAAGGAGAATGATTATATAGCTGTACCGGCAACATTTATTCCTCCAAAAGAAAACCGGAAAGCTGACAAAGATATTGTAATTCTCACTGATGAAACAGACAACACATCGTCTTTAAGTAAGATGATTGAACGTTTCAGAAATGTATTTGAGTATAAAACACGTATTGTAAATATTTCGGAATTCCCGTTCAAAGGCGGATGTCTTGGATGTCTGCGTTGTGCCGTAACTGAAAAATGTGTATATAAAGACGGCTTTGAAAGCTTTCTGCGTGAAAACATACAGAAAGCAGATGCTATTGTTTATGCATTTAATATTTCAGATCATTCAATGGGTACGAAGTTCAAAATGTACGATGACAGAAGCTTTTGTAACGGTCACAGAACAGTTACTGTCGGCATGCCTGTAGGCTATCTTGTTTCAGGTGGTTTATCTGAAGAAAACAACCTGCGTTCTGCGATTGAAGCACGAGCGGAAACAGGCGGAAACTTCCTTTCGGGTATTGCTACTGATGAATATAACACAGACGGACAGATTGATTCACTTGCAAAAACTCTTCAGTTTGCTCTTGAAACAAAGCACACTGCACCGCAGAATTTCTGGGGTGTGGGTGGTATGAAAATCTTCCGTGACCTTATTTATCAGATGCGCGGTATGATGAAAGCTGATCATAAATTCTATAAAAAGCAGGGGATTTATGATTTTCCCCAGAAAAATAAAGGGAAATCACTTCTTATGTATGGCGTGGGAATACTTCTTTCGAACGAAAAAATTCTTTCTAAAATGGGAAATAAAATGAACGAAGGTATGCTGATGCCTTATGAGCAGTTGTTTAAGAAAATGAATAATAACAAATAGTTTATAATAAAAAGCTGACTGAAATCCGATCCGGGATATATCAGTCAGCTTGTTTTTTATTTATTAAATCCGCCATTTACGGTCAGAATGTTATCCATTATAACTGAAGTTGTTTCAACGTCCTGTCCGAAAGCTTTGTAATTATCAAGTCTTATTTCAACAGTGTATTGCCATGTGCCGTTGATAATTTTTCCGTTTTCATTTATTACAACCTTAACTGTTGGGTTTGTGTAATAAATTTTAGTGTCTTCATCAGAAATTTCGAGAGGTAATTTAAGGTCGGCAAGCTGTTTTGTAACAACACTGATGTCGCCTACAGCAGTAATTGCGTGACCTACACTTCCGCTGTCAGCATCTTCTTTCGGCCCTGAAACCTGCTCTTTCATAACCATTTCAATAACTGTGTTTTTGCCTGATTTATAGGCTTTAGCGGAAGCAACATCAGAAGTTGTAAGCTTATTATATCCGCCTGTGATTCCGTCTTTATCCTCTGAGTTGTTTGCAAGAAGCTTTGACATGATGGGCATTATGAAATCAAAAAGGCCTTCAAACTCGCCGTTATTTACAGAAATTTTTTTGATTTTTATTTTGTGTGCAGATTTTGTGCCTGAATGTGACTTCTTTGCTGATTTTTTATATACATCAACAATCTGTTCTTTTGACCAATCTGAAGGTGAAACAGCTTTTTTTATTGTTGTTTCAGTGTCTGAAGCTGTTGTATCGTCTTCTTCTGATAAAGCTGTTGATTCATCTGTATCTGTTGCAGACTCAGTTATATTTTCGTCTTCTG
>JAZQWT010000026.1:0-3750 GCA_045632485.1 Acutalibacteraceae bacterium | reverse complement strand
TTCACCTAAATCAAGACGGACAAAATCGTGAGTTCCGCCTCTCTTATGTACGGGTGGCTCTTCAATATAGTTTTCGCCGTACACATGCTTAAGAAAAGCATCATAATTCTGCGGAACAGGAACAGTAATTCCTTCAAAATCGATTTCAGAAATATTTTCCAGGCAACTCCTGTCAAAAGCCCCTCTGTTGATATTAAGCCCCGTACCGTCAATAAGAAAATGACTCTTCATTTTTCTGCAAAGACTTAATGACTTCTCCGAAAACTTGTGAAGCACTTTATAAGGGAACAATTTCACAAGAGGTTTTATAAGAACTGAAAGAAGATATCCGTTCATATTCTTATCAGCTTTATTTGTCCATTTAATGTTCATAAAGCGTATTGCAGTTTTCACAAGATTTATATGCAACGACTGAAACTTTGCTGATTTAAATGTGTTGTCGTACACAAAAACATCTACAAAAACTCCGTTCTGAATACGGTAACCTGATGAAAATTCAGTTGAAAAATATGTGTTTTTAAGCCTGATTTTATCAAAAAGATAATGACAATCAGGTTCAGTATCAAAAGAAGCATAGGCAAGATTTGTGCCGTCAAGTTCTTTAGGGCATACTTTTCTGAATTTTTCAAAATCTTCACGGAGCATTCCGATATCAAGATCATCGTCCCAAGGAATACTTTTACCGTATCTTACGGCACCCAGAAGCGTGCCTCCCGAGAGAAAATATCTGATATTATATTTTTTGCATATTCTGTCAATTTCTTTGAGTATATCCAATTCAAGCTTTTTAAGAATATCAAGCTTTGAACAATACTGCGGAAGACGCTTACCATAATCGTAATCAAAACCGAAATATGACGATGCCATTGCATAAACCGCATCTTCTGCCGTAGTGAGTGTGAGACCTTCAGACACAATTTTCAACGAACAGAGCGATTTCACAGAAAAATCAGACTGTGCTTCAACAAGACAAGCAAGTGAAAATTTTTCTTTAAATAGGTTGTACAACATCTGCTTGAAATCCCTTGCAGAAAAAGCAAATGATGAAACATTATAAACATTACCTATCTTTAATTTTCCTATTGCCATAACAATAGCGGTCAGGGCATCACGAATATATGTGTAGCCACAGACATCTGTGCTGTCTTTATCAGAAATAGTGACTCTGCCTGATTTTCCGACTGTTTCGAAAATCTCTTCAAATCCGTATCCGGGACCTACAACCTTATCAGATCTGAGAAAAACAGTGGGCACTCTCCTATTAAATTTTTTTGATTTTTCAAAAACAGAATCATATTTGCTCATAAAAATGTACTCGCGTTCTGCGATATACAAGCCTTTATCGTTCTTAGCCAACGTGTTTTTATCAAAAATTATACATTTCTTGCAACCAGGAGTAAATATTAAGTTTTCCGCAGCGCTGAGTATATTTTCTCTGAAATCAAAGGAATGAGCAAGGCAGATTACGCAGAAATTCTGCGAATCAAAAGGCTGATAATTGCAGGAAAAACTTACATCTGTAAGCATAAACAAGTCCTTTAATGCAGAAAAAAGATAATCTTCTTCGTCTCCGAGAATTACATAGTGAGAAAAACATACATCACTTTTCAGAAATACTGAGCATGCATATTCTTTTTCACTTTCATAAAAAACATCTCTGTTCATCAAAGTCACCTTAAGTCATTTTGATTTTTTCAATTTTACCGTTATTAAAAATCATTTTGTCAATACAAAGCATTCTTGAGTTGCAGTCAGTTTCTTCAAGAGGTCTGCGATGATAAACTATAAACCAGTTATCTTCCTCCTCAAAATACCCATGATGCCCGGGTCCTTTTGCAACAGCCATATCGGTTGACAAAATCAACTCACCTTCAGTAAAAGGCCCTTCAGGCTTGTCTGTCACACAGTAGCACACGCCGTATGTGTCGTCAGTCCAGTTGCCTCTTGACCATGTAAAATAATATTTACTGTCTTTTTTGAACATACACGGTCCCTCTTTATAATCAGGAGGTGTGATTTCCTTATAAAATTCACCATCATCAAAAGGAATAAAACCTGTCATATCTTCGTTCATAATACAAAGATTGCAATGACCCCATCCACCATAGTAGAGGTAAATTGTGCCGTCGTCATCTTTGAAAAGATGAGCATCGATAGGTTGTGCTCCGTTAATAATTTCACCCACAAGAGTTTTACCCATAAGTGTTCTGAACGGTCCTTCCGGCTTGTCTGAAACTGCAATTTCAAGTCCGCCGGGCTCATCATCAGAATGAATATCATTTATCGCAAAAATCAGATAATATCTGCCGTTCTTATCAATAATCGTAGGTGCCCAAACAGCTTTTTCAGTGTAAGGAAAACCTGACATATCAATAATGCTTTCATGTTTCTGCCATGTCTTTCCGTCTTCTGAAGAATACGCATCAAGGTTTAACTGATCTTCAAAAGGAGCAGAACGTGTGGCATAGATATAATATTTTCCGTTGTAAATTCTCGCTTCAGGGTCTGCATGCCAACCTTCAGCGATTTTATTATTAGCGACAAGCATTCAATCACCATCTTTTCTTTTTATAATCAGCAAAAGCACCACCGTCACAAGCAATGACAGTGGTGCCGACATCAATTATTCTTCAATTGAATCTGTTTCTTCTGAAAAATCTTCAGTAACTTCTTCAGAAGCAGTTTCATCAGACAAAGTTTCTTCTGATTCTTTAACAACTATATCATCTTTTTTTGATGTAAAGAAATTAAGTCCCGATTCAACTTCTTCTTCGTTGATGTAGTCTTTTTCGATATTTTCTTCAGTCACATTGTTCTTTTTCTTTGACAAAACAACACATATGATTGCCACAATAAGTGCAACTGCACCCACAATAATCGGAGTCCACGAAACAGGCTGACCTGTTGCAGGATTTTCACTTATAACAACATCAGGACTTACTGCGAAAGCTGAAATTGCAGCACCGAAAACACCTATAACCATAAGTGCTGCCATAACTATCGCAATTATTCTTATAACATTTTTGTTAAGCATAATTTACTTACCCACCGTATCTCTTAAATACCAAGAATTTTTTTCATATCTTCTGTAATATTTTCTGTAATTTTATTCGCGTCATCAAAGCTGTTTGCGTGAGCTGTGATATAAATTTTAATTTTAGGTTCAGTACCTGAAGGACGCACAATTGCAGAGCAGGCATCTTCAAGACCGTAAGACAAAACGTTTGATTTCGGTAAATCAATAGTGCTTACATTACCTGAAGCTGTGTCTGTAGCGGTGCTTGTTTTATAGTCAGAAACTTTAACAACATTGAGTCCTGCAATTTCTGCGGGAGGATTCTGACGGAGATTATCCATCATCTTGCTCATTGTTGCCATACCCTCTGCACCTTCAAATGCAAAGTTGAGAAGTGTGTTGATATAAATGCCGTGTTCAGCGTAAATATCATCCATAACTTCAGCAAGGGTTTTACCGAGTTTTTTGTAGTGTGCAGCCATTTCTGTAATAAGCATTGCAGCCACAACACCATCTTTATCACGTGCATAAGTACCTGCCAGGTAACCGTAGCTTTCTTCCATACCAAGCACGTAACGGTCTGCTTCGCCTTTTTCTTCAAGCTGTGTAATAAGTTCACCAATATATTTGAATCCGGTGAGCAAATCTGCAGTTTCAGTATTGTATTTATCAGCGATTGATCTGATAAGTTCACTTGTAACAATAGTTTTAACAACTATCGGATTCTGCGGAAG
>JAZQWT010000025.1:0-6474 GCA_045632485.1 Acutalibacteraceae bacterium | reverse complement strand
CCTGCTTTGACTTCTGTTGCGCTTGCTTCAAAATCAAACACAAAGTCAACGTCTGCTGCCATCGCTGCAAACGGGATAATGCCGAGAAGCATTACTACGCTCAGAGCAATTGCTAAGATTTTTTTCATGTTTTTTCCTCCTTTAAATTCTTTGGTTGCATTTCCATAATGGTAAATGAACGGAAATTACAAAGAAAGATTTGTCTTATGACCAATCTTTTAATTAATTGTATCATTTCCTTTAATAAAAGTCAAATAATGTATTAAAAAAAATAATTTTTAATAATTGTCACTTAACACGTTTTCTGTATTCGGCAGGTGTTATGCCAATCTGACTCTTGAAATTCCTGTTCATTGAACGCAGACTCTTGAATCCGCACTCTTCACTGATTTTAAGAATACTGTCTTCTGTGTTATCAAGACGATAACAAATTTCACTTATACGATAATAATTGACATAACTGTTATATGACATACCAACATTCTGTTTGAAATACTTCGAAACATAGGCATAACTATAAGAAACTTCATCGGCAAGTTTTTCAAGAGAACATTCATCCTGAAAATTATTATCGATAAAAGAAAAAATCTTATGCAACAATCTGCTTTCTTCATCTCTTTTTGCATCAACGAAATTTGCCTGCTCTTCAAAAACACCGCAAAGCGAATACAGTATCCCCTTAACCTTACTTAAGTTATCTTCCTCTTTCAACGAAGCAAACAGTTTCTCATAATACTGCGGTAAAGAAAAATTATTATCCGACGGCAGTTTTCCGTGTTTCTGTTTAAAAAAGAAATTGACAAGTTTAGGAGTAAACACACACAGAATATGCTCACTTTCACAATCGGTTGATAACGAATGAATCTGATTAGGAAAAACAAGCACAGCATTACCCGGTGTGAGCAGATATTCCTTGTTGTCTACCATAACTGTCATCTCTCCTGACAGAAGCATTATAATTTCAAAATGGTAGTGAATGTGTGAAGGGAAAGAAAAATTCTCGCCTCTTTCCAAAGAAAAATAGTCTACACCTACCGGATGGCGCATTTCATAAAACATTTTTATCACCTGATAGCAAATTTTGGCTTATTTTTTAACTTTTATTTTAAAAATCAATTTGAAATAACTAATTTTGTCTACTATAATACATTATTTGTCGAGAAGAGTCAAGTTCTTCGTGCTATACTTATTTTATAATATAAAAAGGAGGCATTTTTATGGAATTTTTTCCTACAATCCCCGTAATCAAATATGAAGGTAAAGACAGCAAAAATATGCTTGCTTTCCGTCACTACAACCCTGACGAAATTATTCTCGGCAAACCTATGAGAGAACATCTTAAATTTGCCCTTTCATACTGGCACACTATGTGTGCAGAGGGCACAGATATGTTCGGCCGCGGTACAATGAATAAAGATTTCGGTGGTCAGACACCTATGGAAATTTATAAGAACAAGGCTTATGCTGCCTTCGAACTTATGAATAAGCTTTCTATTGACTATTTCTGCTTCCACGACAGAGATATTGCTCCTGAAGGCAAAACTCTTGAAGAAAGCAATAAGAACCTTGATGAGATTACTGAACTTCTCGAAAAACTTATGAAAGAAAATAACAAGAAGCTTCTCTGGGGTACTGCAAACTGCTTTAATCATCCGAGATATATGCACGGTGCAGGTACATCTCCCGAAGCAGATGCTTTTGCTTATGCTGCTGCACAGATAAAAAAAGCGATGGAAGTTACAGTTAAGCTTGGCGGTAACGGATATGTTTACTGGGGCGGACGTGAAGGATACGAAACTCTCCTCAACACAGATATGGGCAGAGAACTTGATAACTTAGGTTTCCTTCTTAAACTTACATCACAGTATGCACGTTCAATCGGCTTCAAAGGCGATTTCTACATCGAACCCAAACCGAAGGAACCCACCAAGCATCAGTATGATTTTGATGCTGCAACTGTTATCGGTTTCTTACAGAAATACGACCTGACGGACGATTTCAGACTTAACATCGAAGCAAACCACGCAACACTTGCAGGTCACACATTCCAGCACGAGCTTGCTGTTGCAAGAATCAACGGTGCTTTCGGTTCAATCGACGCAAACCAGGGCGATTTACAGCTCGGTTGGGACACAGACCAGTTCCCCACAAACGTTTACGAAACTGCAATGTGTATGCTTGAAGTTATCCGTGCAGGCGGATTTACAAACGGCGGTCTTAACTTCGATGCAAAAACACGCCGTGGTTCAAACACACCTGAAGATATTGCTTATTCTTACATCGCAGGTATGGATTCATTTGCTCTCGGTCTTCGCATCGCTGCAAAAGTAATTGAAGATGGCAGACTTGATGAATTCCTGAAACAGAGATATGCAAGTTACGAAACAGGTATCGGTAAAAAAATCACTGATAAAACTGTTACAATAGAAGAACTTGAAGCACACGCAAAAGGTCTCGGTGAATTCCCCACAGTTCCCAGCGGACGTCAGGAATATCTTGAAAACATTCTCAACAGCATTATGTTCTGATGGAGGAAAAACAAATGATGAATAAAACTATCGCAAAAGAAAGAGCAAAAGCACTTGTTGCTCAGATGACAGTTGAAGAAAAAATGTCACAGCTTCTTTTCAACTCACCTGCTATCGAAAGATTGGGAATCAACGCATACAACTGGTGGAACGAAGGTTCACACGGTGTTGCCAGAGCCGGTACTGCAACTGTTTTCCCTCATGCAATCGCTATGGCTGCAACATTCAATCCCGAACTTGTAAATGAAGTGGCAGATGTAATCTCAACAGAAGGACGTATCAAATACAACAAGCATGTAGCTTACGGTGACTTTGATATTTTCAAGGGAATCACTTTCTGGGCTCCCAACATCAATATTGTACGTGACCCACGTTGGGGCCGCGGACAGGAAACATTCGGTGAAGACCCTTTCCTTACTTCTGTTCTCGGCAAGGCATTCATCAAAGGTATTCAGGGTGATGGCGAATTCCTTAAAGCTACTGCTTGTTCAAAACACTATGCAGGTCACTCAGGTCCCGAAAAAGACAGACACGGTTTTGATGCACAAATTTCAATGCACGACCTTCACGAAACATATCTTCCCGCTTTCGAAAAAACAGTTAAAGAAGGCGGAGTTGCAGGTGTTATGGGTGCTTATAACCGTACAAACGGTGAACCTTGCTGTGCACACTCATATCTTATGGAAAAAGTTCTTCGCACAGACTGGGGTTTTGACGGTTACTTTGTTTCTGACTGCGGTGCTCTCGGTGACATCTGGAAATTCCATAAATGTGCAGAAAACGCTCCCGAAGCGGCTGCACTCGCTCTTAAGAAAGGCTGCGAACTTAACTGCGGAGATACATTCACCAGCCTTATGGAAGCATATGAGCAGGACCTTATTGACGAAGAAGATATCACAAAAGCTTGTGAAAGACTTTACATGATCCGTCACCTTCTCGGTGAATTTGAAGAAGTAAGACCTTACTCTGATATCAGCTACGACTTGCTTGACTGTAAAGAGCATAAAGCACTCAACGTCAGAACAGCAGAAGAATGTCTTGTACTTCTTAAAAATGAAAACAACTTCCTTCCTCTTGATAAAAACACTGAAAAGAAAATTGCAATCGTTGGCCCCAACGCAATGTCAGTTACTGCACTTGAAGGTAACTACAACGGTTATGCATCTGAATATGTTACAGTTGCTGACGGTATCCGCAGAAAATTTGAAAACGCACGTATTACAGTTGAAAAAGGTTGCAACTATTGCTTCGAAAACCTTAATGACTGGGGCGGCTTCGCAAATATGATAAGTGACGGTGTAGCTGCTGCCGCAGAAGCTGACGTTACAGTTCTTGTAATGGGTCTTGACCAGTCTATCGAAGGAGAAGACACAGGATTTGATAACGACTATACTGCTTGCGGTGATAAGAAAACACTTTACCTTCCCGCAACACAGCAGAAACTTGCTGAAGCAGTATGCGATGCTTGTGAAAACGTTGTTGTTGTAATTCTTTGCGGTAGCTCAGTTGACCTTGGCGATAAAGTGACTTCCCATGCAAAAGCAATTATCCACGGCTGGTATCCCGGCTCAATGGGCGGCTTCGCAACTGCAGAGCTTCTTGCTGGTGAAATTTCTCCCTGCGGTAAACTTCCTGTTACAATCTACAGAGGCGACCACAATATTCCTGATTTCCTCGATTACAATATGCAGGGCAGAACATACAGATATATTGACGGAGAGGCTCTCTTCCCCTTCGGCTTCGGTCTTTCTTACACAACATTTGCTTACAACAATGCAAAAGTTATTTCTGCTGACGAAAACACAATTAAATTAAGCGTTGATGTTACAAACACAGGCGAAGTCAAAGGTATTGAAAAAGTTCAGGCTTATGCTGAATACAAAGATTCAAGAACTGTTACTCCTCATTCACAGCTTTGTGCTATCAAGTCAATCGAGCTTGACAAAGGCGAAACAAAAACTGTTGAAATGGAAATCGACAGATACTGGATCAAGGCTGTTCTCGACGATGGCTCACGTGTTGACCCTGACGGAAATATTGCCCTTTATGTTGGCGGACATCAGCCTGACGCTGTAAGTGAAAGACTTCTCGGTTATGCTTGTGAAAGGGTTGAAATAAAATGAGATATTTGTTAGGCATTGACGTCGGCACAACAGGCACAAAAACTGTTTTGTTTGATGAAAACGGTAATGTGATTGCCGACAAAACCGCAGAATATCCCCTTATTCAGCCTCAGAACGGTTGGGCAGAACAAAATCCTCTTGATTGGTGGGACGCTGTTAAAAGCACAATCAAAACAGTTGTCGAAAAAAGCAACGTAAATAAAGACGATATTGTAAGTATCGGTCTTTCAGGACAGATGCACGGTCTTGTGATGCTTGATGAAAACAATGAAGTTATCAGAAACGCAATTCTCTGGTGCGACGGCAGAACAACCGAGCAGTGCAAGAAAATTGAAGAAATTATCGGCAAGGAAAGGCTTATTGAAATAACTGCCAACCCTGCCCTTGAAGGCTTTACTGCAGGTAAGGTTGTATGGGTTCAGGAAAACGAGCCTGAAAACTACGCAAAATGCAGAAAGATTCTTCTTCCGAAAGATTACATCAGATACTTACTTTCAGGTGAATTTGCAACTGAAGTTTCTGATGCATCAGGCACACAGCTTCTCCACATTCCCAACAGAAGCTGGAGTGAAGAGGTCTGTGAAAAGCTGGGCATTGATTTATCTCTCTTACCCAAAGTTTATGAAAGCCCTGAAGTGACAGGTTATCTCAAAAAAGATATTGCTGAAGAGTTAGGACTTAAGGCAGGAATTGTAATCGGTGGCGGTGGCGGAGATAACGCCTGTGCTGCAATCGGTATGGGTGTTTGCCGTGAGGGTAAGGCTTTTACAACAATCGGCACAAGCGGTGTTGTATTTGCCCATACAGATGCCCCCCACATTGATAAAAAAGGCAGAATCCACACATTCTGCTGTGCAGTTCCCGGTTGCTGGCACGTTATGGGCGTAACTCAGGCAGCAGGATTGTCACTCAACTGGTTCCGTTCACAGCTTGCAGGTGAATACGACTACAGAGAACTTGATAAACTTGCATCAGACCTTCCTATAGGATGCGATAACCTTATTTATCTCCCCTACCTTATGGGCGAAAGAAGTCCCGTTCTTGACACGAGTGCAAGAGGTGTGTTCTTCGGACTTTCTGCAATTCACACAAAGCTTCATATGGCGAGAGCAGTTATGGAGGGTGTTGCATATTCTCTTTACGATTGCCTTGAGGTGCTTAAAGAAAACTCAATTGAAGTTGGGGATATGGCACTTTGCGGCGGCGGTGCAAAAAGCACGTTCTGGAGAGAAATGTTCTCTGATGTTTATGGTGTTAACATCAAAACAATACAAACAAGTGAGGGTGCAGTTTTAGGTGCAGCTTTACTTGGCGGATGTGCAGCAGGAGTTTATTCCTCTGTTGAAGAAGCATGTGACAAGACAGTAAAAAGCGGTGAAATTTATGAATACAATAAATCTCACCACGAAAAATATATGCACTTCTATTCAATCTACCGCACACTTTACCCCGCACTTAAAGAATCATATAAGATGTTTTAATAAAAAAACGGCAGACTCAATTCCGCTGAGTCTGCCGTTAAACTTTATTCTGCGAGTAAGAAGCCGTAGGGCACTTCGCCCTGGAGGTAGTTTACATTTACTACGTAATAATATTCGCCGCTTTCAGGGAATGTTATAGTTTTTGACGAAGTGGATATCAGGTATTTATCGTTGAGAATTTTTGTTTTATCTTTCTCAATCTCTTCGCGGGGTGCCTGATAAATTTTATAATTCACTACACTTCCTGTGAAATTAAGTGTTATTTTTCCGTTTGTTTCATCTCTCGTAAATGTACATAAATTCTTGTCATCAAGGCAGAAATAGCCGTCATATTCTATATGT
>JAZQWT010000024.1:0-19624 GCA_045632485.1 Acutalibacteraceae bacterium | reverse complement strand
CAAGATTCGTCATATGAAGCCATAAGTTCTGCATATTTTGCTGTGATAGCATCTGTCTTTGCATCAATTGTTGACTGATCCATAATTGTAAGGCTGGAATTGTTGTACAATACAACGCCTTCAGCTACAAGAGCATCATACTCAGCAAGGATAGCCTGGTCATAGTTTTCGATTACACCGGGAATTTCAGCATCAATAGCTGCTTTAAGAGCAGTTTTATCAGCAGCTTTAAGGATAAGAGCACCGATTGTATCTGTAAGTGATTTCACGAGTGCATCAACTTCGGGCTGTTTTTCTTTACCCCAGGGATTGATTGCGTGGTCAGCAAGAGCTGCTTCTGCATTTTCGATGGGAGTAACGAGGAGAGAACCGTTAATATAATTTGCACGGTTGATAGCTTTTGCTTCAGCAAGTTTTGCACTAAGAGCATCAAAGTCTGCTGTTACAACTTTAAGGTCAGCAATAGCATCTGTGATAGCTTTTGCCATTGCATCGATTTCATCCTGATGGAGAGCGTTGAGAGTGTAATCAACTGCGTTGATTGCATTCTGGAGAGCCTGCCATGATTCAGCTGTGTAAGCATTTTCATCAAGTTTTTCTGCTTCTGCTTTAGCTGCATAAACTGCTTCGTAGTTACCAGCAAGAGGAGATGCATTCTTGATAGCTGTTTCAAGGTTTTCAGCCATCTGATCAACAGCACCCTGATAGAGGATTGAATAGCTCTTTGTTACCATTTCCTGTGCTTCTCTGATAAGAGCGATGTCTGCATCTGAATATGCATCTTTATTATCAAGAATTTCGTCTGCCTGATCGTTAAGAGCATTTACTTTTGTATAGTCAGCTGTTTTGAGCTGAAGGTTGTTGTACATTGTCTGAAGTGATTTTGTTGCTGCATCGATTTCAGACTGAGTAGCTTTGGGGTTGTTATATACACGGAGAGCTTCTGTGTATGCTGTCTGGAACTGTGCAAAACCTGAACGGTAGAACCAACCCTGAGGGTTAGCACCCTTCTGCTGTGTACGTGTTGAGGGTGTTGTGGGGTCACTGTTCATTACATAGTCGATAAGTTCGCGAAGTGCGCCTTTATCAACAACGTGGAATGTCATAGCTGTGGGAACCATAACTGATGAAGTCATGTTATAGTGCTGAAGGACACCCTTCTTAACCCACATATAAGCATAGTATTTTGTTGTGACTGTGAATGATGAACCATCAACAAGGTTTGCAACTGTACCTGTAAGAGGTGCTGTATACATATGGCCATACTGACCTACTGCACCCATCATTGTTGCTTTTGCAGCATCCTGTTCAAAACCTGTGATACCGTGGTATCCTTTTTCAGGAAGAGCAAGTCCGATAGCTGCCTGAGCAGTTGTATCGTTTGTTGTAGCTGCAGTTTCTGTGTTAATACCTGAAGATACCCATGCATCTTCAAGAGTTGTATAGGGGTTACCATTGTTTCTGTCTGAAAGCTGACCTACGTTAGCATCAAGTCTGAGGTTAATGTCCTGAAGAGTTGTTGCTGCTGATGCGTCAACATAAACATGAGCAACAGTAGCACCGGGAGCAAAGAGTTCGTTTGCCTGATTGTGTTTACCTGCAGGTTTGTCTGTTTTGTCGTCAGCGAAAAGAAGTGTATTGTAGCCTGAAGCTGTGTTTTCAGTTTTTGTACCTGTAGCTACGTTGTAAACACCGTATGCTTTGTAGGGGTCACCTGTTGATGTTGAGATGTCTGCGGGCTGTTCATAGTAAACAGCTGTACCGAGAAGACGTGTTGAAGCAGAAGCCCATACACGATAGTATGAACCTGTACCTGAGAGAGCCTGAATTTCAGACTGTGCTTCTACGTATGAACCGCCGTTAGCGATTTTTTCAACAAATGTTACGCATTTTTCCTGGTAATCATTACCATCTGTCCATGCATAGTCAATTGTGAATGTGATAGCTGAGCCGGGTTCTGCAGTACCGCTTAAGATTTCGCAAGAGTATGTACCTGTTGAACCGTTGTACGCAAGATCAGAAAGTACAACTGAATCATTACTACAAGAAATACCTTTGGGAGTAACACCAACTGTATTTGACTGGAACTCAATCTTTGTTGCAATGGGAGTTTCACCTGCGTATGCCTGAGCTGCATATGAACCTGAAAGTTCGGGCACACCTGAAGGTGTTGCTTTAACAATAGCTGTACCGGGTTCCATTGAGTTAGCTGCAAGAGCAACTCTTGTAACCGGAGTAACTGTGAATGTTACGTCGGGACGGGCAATGGGTTCAAGAACGATTTCTTCAAGGAATGCTCCGCTTGATTCAACCGCACTTGCTGTAAAGCCTGTTGAAACAACAGAGAAAACCATAAGAACAACCATTAATGAACTTAAGATTCTTTTGGTCATTTTCATCTGAAAATACCTCCTCATTAAAATGATACACATTAAGTATAGCATATGTTTTTATTTTTTGCAATAAACATAATTAATGTTTGTTTATTTTTTTTAATAATTTTTACATTTTTTGTGCAATTTTACTTTCATGAAAATAAATGTCTGATTTTTCAAAACATTTCCTTTATATTTGTTGCATATTTATTTCATTTTTTGTATAAATCAAGCCACAAAAATTAATCGATATGAGACTTTCTTGCTCATAGCAAACACACAATCTATACTATATTATAATTAGCAAAATTACGTAATGTAAATCCTAAAATCAAATACATTTTTCACCTATCATTTTATGTGAAATCAGACTTTGGTTCTGCCGGAAGGACAACCTGGTATTTTCCACTGTTTTATTTATTCATCAAGAGGTAGACACAGGATATTTTTTGTGGTATTATATTTCCATACTTAATAATACTGCTATTGCTGTATACAGGAGGCAGAAATGAAAAACAGAAAAATTTTAAAATCCACATCATTGCTTCTTGCAATAATTTTGACGATGTTCGGCCTTTCTTCCTGCACATCAAAACCGGAACCACCTGATGAAAAAGCATTCTCTCTCGTAATGGACTATGCTCCTGTTACGCTGAAAGTCGGCGAAAAAATTACATACAAAGCAATACTTATAAACAGCGAACACGAAACTTATAAACTTGCACATTCTGCAGAACTTATTCATCTGTATGTTGTAAAAGCAGAAGATTACAAAGACGCAGACACAAATCTTCTTACTGATACTATGCTCAGCGAAAGTTCAATAGCCCCTCACGGACAGATTGAAGAATTCTATGAATTTGCACCAACTGAAAAAGGTGAATATATATTAAAAGCAAATGCTGCCTTTTCAATAGAAGGCAACAACACTACAAAAGACTATTTTTACGAATGTGACGAAATTAAAATCATCGTAAAATAATCATATAATATGAAAGAAGGAAAAGGAAATGATTTACAAATTAGGTTCATTTGTCCCAAATGAAAAACTTGTTTACGCTTTGCTTATTATATTTTCTTTTGCAAGCGTAATTGCTTTACTCAAAGCATTCAAAAACAAACTCCCCGCAGACCTGGGAAGAGAATTCGCTTTCAACGGTGAGCTTTCACGAGGAAAGGCCAGAGGTGCAGGCATTATATTTATCATATGCTTTATTGCGGCATCTGCTCTGTTTATATCTGTTTCCCTTGAATACATTGCGTATTATGCGCTGATTTTTGCAGGCATGATGTCCGGATATCTGGACGACAAATCGGACAAGCCCTGGGGCGAATACAAAAAAGGTATTATTGATTTAGCAATTTCTTTCCTGCTTGCACTTACTTTTGCAAACTTTAACGCAGGTCTTCTCAACATTGATCTTTTCTTTGTTAATTTTGCTGTTAATAAATGGATTTTTATTGCCATCGCAACTATATTCTTCTGGCTGATGATAAATGCCACAAACTGTACAGACGGTATTGACGGTTTCTGCGGTTCACTTTCTATCAATTCACTCGTTGCTATTATTGTAATCGGTGCAATTTCAGGAATGAACGGCACACACACAATGTCAATCGTTTCAATGATTTTTGTTATCATTGCTTATCTCTGGTTCAATGCTGAACCCAGCACAATGCTTATGGGCGATGCGGGTTCACGTGCAATCGGTTTATTTATCGGTTTATCAGTTCTCAAAACAGGTAATATTCTTCTTGCACTTCCGATCTGCTTTATGATTCTCCTTGACGGACTTATCGGAATTGCTAAAATTATTCTTATCAGATTCCTTAAAATCAATGCCCTTAAAAATGTCCGCACACCTTTACATGATCACTTCAGAAAGAATAAAGGCTGGTCAAACACACAGGTTATTTTCAGATTCAATATGATTCAGGCTCTGATTTCTGTAATAACAATTATATTAATCAAATAAATCATACATTACATAAACATCCCATATCACCTAATGTGGGATGTTATTTTTACACACATTACCAGTTTTCCGGAATAAAGCAAAAAAAATCCCGTATCAACTGATACGGGATTTCTGTTAATAAGTAAAACTTATTTGAGTTCAACTTTTGCGCCAACTTCTTCAAGTTTAGCTTTTGCAGCTTCAGCATCTTCTTTAGATACTGCTTCTTTAAGTGTTTTGGGAGCGCCGTCAACGATAGCTTTTGCTTCTGCAAGGCCAAGACCTGTGATTTCACGAACAGCCTTGATAACCTTGATTTTTTCTGCGCCAACTTCTGCGAGAACAACGTCAAATTCTGTTTTCTCTTCAGCTGCTGCTGCGCCGCCATCAACGGGAGCTGCTACTGCTACTGCAGCTGCTGCTGATACGCCGAATTCTTCTTCTACTGCTTTAACGAGTTCTGAGAGTTCAAGAACTGTAAGAACTTTGAGTTCTTCAATAATTGCATTGATTTTATCTGATGCCATTTTAAATTTCCTCCAATTAATAAATTATAGTAATAAAATAAATTTTGTTTTTTACTCTTTACGAGTTAATTATTCAGCAGCTTCTTCTGCTGCGGGAGTTTCGCCTTCACCCTGCTTGTCAACAATAGCCTGAACAGCACGAGCGAATGAAGCGATGGGAGCATTGAAAACGTTGCAAACAGTTGCGAGCAATACTTCTCTTGAGGGAAGTTTTGCAAGGCTGTCAATTTTTTCAAGGCTGATTACTTCACCATCAAGGTAACCTGACTTGATGTTGAACTTTGTTTTATCCTTTGAAGCATATTTGCTAAGGATTCGAGCAGCTGCAACATAGTCATCTTTACAAGTAGCAATAGCAGTTGTGCCTTCGAGGCATTCTGACATTGATTCAAGGCTTGTACCCTGGATAGCGAGCTTGAGAAGAGTGTTCTTTACAACAGTGTATTTAACGCCTGCTTCTCTGAGTTCTTTACGAAGCTGTGTATCGTCAGCAACATTGATACCTTTGTAGTCAACAACAACACCTGTGCATGATTCAGCGATTTCAGCTGTAAGATCAGCAACGAGCTTCTTTTTCTGTTCTAATACAGCAACACTTGGCATCTAAGATTCACCTCCTGAAAGATATTATATATCTGAGAGCCAAGGATTTATGGTAAAAATAAACCCTTTCCCGAAAGACGGGAAAGGGACATAAATACTCAAAAACAGAGTTTGTTCCTTACCTGGGCAGGCGTTCATCACATTATACCCAAAAGGGCACCTGCTGTCTTCGGCTCAGATGACATATTGAATTTTACAACAAATAATCCTGTTTGTCAATAGATGGGGTTAAAAATTAACCAATTTTAGCGGGGTTAATTTTAACGCCGGGGCCCATTGTTGCAGCAACAGCACATGAACGGATGTACTGACCTTTTGCTGCTTCGGGTTTTGCTTTAACGATAGCACCGAGAAGAACTTCGAAGTTTTCTTTAAGTTTTTCTGTACCGAATGAAGCTTTACCGATGGGGCAGTGGATGATATTTGTTTTGTCAAGACGGTATTCAATTTTACCTGCTTTAGCTTCGTTTACAGCTTTAGCTACGTCAGGAGTAACTGTACCTGCCTTGGGGCTGGGCATAAGGCCACGAGGACCAAGAACTTTACCGAGACGGCCAACAAGACCCATCATGTTGGGTGTTGCGATAGCAACGTCGAAATCCATAAAGCCTTCACCCTGGATTTTAGCTACGAGGTCTTCTGCGCCTACAACTTCAGCGCCTGCTGCTTCAGCAGCTGCAGCGTCATCGCCTTTAGCGAAAACAGCTACGCGAACTGTTTTACCTGTACCGTTGGGGAGAACAACAGCGCCTCTAACCTGCTGGTCAGCATGACGTGAGTCAACACCAAGACGTACATGTACTTCAACAGTTTCGTCAAATTTTGCAGTAGCAGTCTTAACAGCAATGTCAAGTGCTTCTTCTATTTCATAAAGTTTTGTTCTGTCGATAAGTTTTGCACTATCAACGTATTTTTTTCCGTGTTTCATAATTTACCTCCCAATAGTGGTTAAATCGGATTTTTCCTCCCACGGGGGAGCATTAATCTACGACTGTTACGCCCATTGAACGAGCTGTACCTGCGATCATGCTTGCAGCTGATTCAACACTTGATGCGTTCAAGTCGGGCATTTTCTGCTCTGCGATCTTTGTGATCTGTTCTTTTGTGATTGTTGCAACCTTTGTCTTATTCGGTACACCTGAACCGCTTTCAATACCGCAAGCTTTCTTAATAAGAACTGCTGCAGGGGGAGTTTTTGTAACGAATGAGAATGTACGGTCTGCGTAAACTGTGATTACAACCGGAATGATAAGTCCCATATCATTCTTTGTTCTTTCATTGAATTCCTTTGTGAAAGCCATGATGTTAACACCATGCTGACCAAGGGCGGGACCAACCGGGGGAGCCGGTGTTGCTTTTCCGGCCGGAATCTGAAGCTTAATAAAGCCTACTACCTTCTGAGCCATTTTTTGCACCTCCAAAATTATGTGGTTATGCGGGGCGATGAGATAAATTTTCGCTCCTCCCACGTCGGACACAGTCAGAGTGTCCTGTGCATAATTCAACGGGAAACCCGTAAATTATCAAAATTAATCTTCGGCAACCTCAACCTGGTCAAGTTCCATTTCAACCAATGTTTCTTTACCGAACAATGCAGAAACTGTTACCTTAACAACATTGTTTTCAGTATCAATTTCTTCAACGACACCTGAGAATCCATCAAAAATACCATCGATGATATTAACAAGGTCGCCCACTTCGTAGCTGACCTCAACAGTGTGTTTTTCAACACCGAGCTTAAGCACTTCCTCGTTTGAAAGGGGAGTGGGTTTGCTGTCGGGGCCTACGAAACCAGTAACACCTCTTGTATGGCGGATAACATACCATGCTTCGTCAGACATTGAGGGCTGGTCATCATCATCATAAGTAACAGCAACTTTTACGAGAACGTATCCCGGGAAAATCTTGCGTTCAACTTCTCTTTTTTTGTCGTCCTTGATTTCCGTAACAATTTCAGTCGGGATTTTCACTTCGAAAATCTGGTCATGCATTTTACGGTTTTCAACAACTTTTTCAATATTAGTTGCTACCTTATTTTCGTAACCTGAGTAGGTATGAACTACATACCATTTTGAATTAGCGGACATTCATTCTCCTCCTATCAAAGAGAACTGATTAAATTAGCAGCTTCTTTTGCTGCAGATTTTCCATACTTATCCGCAAGCTCCATAACTCCGTCCACGCCAAGGGAAAGAAGCCAGTCAGCAAGCCAGATACCTGCGCCGATAACAAGAACGGCTACAAGAACTACGCCTGTGCTTTTGATAACCTCTTTAGCGCCGGGCCAAACAATTTTCTTTGTTTCGCCTCTGAAGTCTTTGATGAAGCTTTTGATTGTTTTGCCCACACGAGCAAAAAAGTTGCCTTTTTTAGCTTTAGCAGGTTTATCTTTAACCTTCTTAGCTTTTTCAACTTTTTCAGTAGCTTCTGTCTTTTCGCGCTTTGACATCTTCTCTACCTCCCGCTTACTTTGTTTCGCGGTGGAGTGTGTGTTTCTTGCAGAATCTGCAATACTTGTTCATCTCCAACCTGTCCGGGGTATTCTTCTTGTTTTTCATTGTGTTGTAGTTGCGCTGTTTACATTCAGTGCAAGCAAGTGTGATTTTTACTCTCATGACGGCACCTCCATTTTACCGGATATAAGAATTAGCCTCCCTCAAAAAAGGGCACAAAAAAATAACCCTCTTTCAGAGGTACGAGAATTATATCACAAACATCAAGTAAAGTCAAGCAAATTTGTGATATTTTTTTATTTTTTTATAAATCATCAGGATCTTGTTCCGGAACCTCATCACGGCCACTATATGGTGTACCGCGATAGCTTCCGAGAACATCTATAGGGTTCTGAGTGGAGTTGATTGCCCACACATTTATCATACTTTCTATTATATCTTTGTTTTTCTTTTTACGTTTTTCGTTTTCCATAATATCAATACCTCCAACAAGGAAATGCCGTCGGTATTAATATTCCATATTCATCGTACGTAATACTTACTTTCTTCTTTTTTTCAATGAACGGTAAATAACAAAACCGATTATTGCAACGGGAATTGCTATTATAATAAGTTTAATAATAAGTTCTTTCGGTATATACTTATATATACTGTCACCTATTATTGTGAACAGAAGCACTCTGGGGTATATGCCAAGCATTGAAATAAGGAAATACGATATAAACTTGAAATCTGATGAGCCGAGGAAAAGGCTTGTGAAGTCAATCGGAAAAGCAGGAACTACACGTGCAACAAACAAAAATGAATTTTTTGTTTTTGTTTTTACGTTAAGAAGCTTCTGTCCGCCTTTATTTTTCTCAAGGAGTTTTCTGACATATTCTCCGCCGAGGAATTTTCCGAGGAAAAAGGTTATTGTAACTTCCACAGCGAGGCCGATGAAATTAAGAAGAAGTGCAACAGGGGTATCAAAAGAAATACCTACAGAAACATAAATCATCATCGCAGGTACAACAAACACAACGCTCTTGAGAGCATAAACACCGATTACTGCAAGATACGCGTACCAGATAACGCCGATCGACCCGACCAACGCACGAAGATCAAGATTTACAAGTTTATCATAATTAAGCACAACTGCAATGAAAATAGCAAGCGCCACCATTATGCGTGCAGACACAGATAAAATTTCTTTGTTTTTTTCTTTCATATTGTCCCCCGGAAAGATGATACTATAATATGTGATTCAAAAAGTCCTTAAAGAGTATATATTATTCACAAAATATTTTCAAGTTAATTTATAGACATTTTAAAAAAACTGTGATACAATACATTAGTATATGCCGAAAAAGGAGGTTGGATTATGACTTTTCGCGAAAAAAGCGAACGCGCAGCAATTGGTAAAGCCATTGATATGTTAGTCGGTTACGTGAAAAAGGACCCCGATGCTAATATTGTGAAGTTGGTAGATTTCGCAGAAAAGTATGTAGGTTCTATTTTCCCCGGCAAAAACTTTGACGCAATGAGAAAAGGTGCACAGGACCCTGAAAACATCTGGGTTAAGCTTACTAAATCTATCGTAAATGATACTGATAAAAATATTATCAGAAAAATGCTTCTCGCTTTCGGTCTGGGTGCAGGTGTGCATGGCACAAAGAAAGTAAGAGAAAACAGAGTAAAATTAGGTTGTAACATTCCGTGGATTATTCTTATGGACCCTACCTCTGCCTGCAACAAAAACTGCAAGGGCTGCTGGTCTGCAGAATACGGACACAACCTTAACCTTTCTTATGATGAAATGAACGGTGTTGTAAACCAGGCAAAAGAATTGGGAACACACTTATTTATGTTCACAGGCGGCGAACCTCTTATCAGAAAAAATGATATTGTAAAACTCTGCAATGAACATCCCGACTGCGTTTTCCTTGCTTTCACAAATGCAACACTTATTGACGATGCTTTCTGCGAAGCAATCAAGGAAGCCGGTAACTTTGTTCCTGTTGCAAGTATTGAAGGTACTGAAGAAAGCAATGACGACAGACGAGGCGAAGGCAGTTACCAGACAACAATCAAAGCAATGGAGCTTCTTAAAAAGCACGGCATTTTCTTCGGTATGTCTGTTTGCTACACCAGTAAAAACGTAGATTTCGTTACAAGCGACGAATTTATTGATAAAATGATTTCTCTCGGCGTTAAGATCGGTATGTACTTCAACTACATGCCTGTTGGTAAAGATGCCGTACCTGAACTTATCCCCAACCCTGAACAGAGAAAACACATGTATCATTGGCTGAGAAAAATGAGAAACTCAAAAACAGGCAAACCTGTTTTTGTTTTCGACTTCCAGGATGACGGAGAATATGTAGGCGGTTGTATTGCAGGTGGCAGAAACTACTTCCACATCAACTCTGCAGGCGACATTGAACCTTGTGTTTTTGTTCATTATTCAGATTCAAACATCAGAACCCACACAATTCTTGAGGCGCTCAGAAATCCTCTTTTCCGGGCATATTATAAAGGTCAGCCTTTTAATGACAACCATTTAAGACCTTGTCCCTTGCTTGAAAACCCCGATTGTCTGAGAAAAATGATTAAAGAAACAGGTGCAAAATCAACAGACCTGATTGCCCCCGAAGATGTTGACACTCTCTGCTCACGTTGCGACAAATTCGCTGCTGCATGGAAAGACGAAGCAGAAAAACTCTGGAACGAATTCCCCCACAGGGAAACAAAAACATTCTACTACCGTGACACTCCCGAAGGAAAAGCAGAGCTTGAAAAGAATAATAAATAAAATCAACTTCCCTTAATTCATTTTAAGGGAAGTTTTTTATTAATGGTGATGATGGCAATGTCCTGCACAGGTATTAAAATCAATATGACAATTTTTATCACCACATTCTTCATCACTTTTTTCAATTTCTATTGTTACATGACATATTTCTTTTTTACGCAAAGCTTCACGGACTTTCTTTTTTATTTCACACGGGTCTTTATCAGTAACAACGTGAAGAGAAGCATAGTTGTTCTGACCATCAACACTTCTTATATGTATGTGATGCACTTCAACTATACCTTCAATTTCATATATATACGATTTGATTTCGCTGATGTCAACATCATCAGGAATTTTATCAAGAAATAAAACTAAAACTTTTTTCAGATGTTTAATTGCATTTATAAGAATAAACAATGAAACGCAGGCAGACATAATCGGGTCAATTATGGAAATATCTGTTAATCTCATTACTATCGAACCTATAAGCACCACAAACCAGCCAAGAACATCTTCAAGCATATGCAGGTTGACAGCCTGCTTGTTCAGCGAGCCTTTTCCTCGTGTAAATAAAGCTGCACAGAAATTTACAATCACACCAACAACAGCAAAAACAATCATTCCGTTATAATTTATTTCCGCAGGATTAATCATTCTGTTTATTGAATTAAGTATGATTAAAACTGAACTGATTGCCAGAATAACAGTTGTTGCGAAACCACCGATTACAGAATATCTTGCATATCCGTAAGTATAAATTTCGTCAGGTTCTTTTTTGCTCTTTTTTTCAAAATAATAAGATAAACCTATGCTTACTGCGTCGCACATATCGTGTATCGAATCGGAAACTATGGCAATACTGCCTGTAAAAATCCCGCCGATAAATTCAAAGACCGAAAAAGACAAATTCAACACAAATGCAATCAGAATTTTTTTCTCTGTTTTCATAATTCCGCCCCTTTGCTTTTTAAAGTTTTTATGATATAATAAATTCAATACTGAACAACTTGTTCAGTAAAATTATATCAGAACTAAATACAGTTTCAATATACGATATTTTTCAATTATTCATTACTGAACAAAAAATAAAAATTGTATGGAGATTAATATGGACAGACGTCAGAGAAAAACAAGGGAAGCGATTTTTAAAGCCTTTACCGAATTGCTTTCAAAAAAAGATTTTAATCAGATGACAGTAGGCGAAATTATAGATAAAGCCGATATCGGAAGAGCAACATTCTATTCGCATTTTGAAACTAAAGATTTTTTATTGAAAGATTTTTGCGAGGAGCTTTTCTGTCATATATTTGATGCTGAAAAAAAGGAAAATAACCACAAGCATATTTTCGAATGCAGCAGTTCGGATTCTGTTTTTCTTCATCTGTTTCAGCATCTGAAGAAAAATGATAACAATATTCTTACCTTATTGTCATCGCAGAATAACGAACTGTTTTTGAGATATTTCAAAAATAATCTTGAACTGATTATTGAAACACAGCAGTACATTTTCGAAACTGAGAAATATGCAAATATCCCCGATTCCTTCCGCAAAAATTTTATAATTTCATCTTTTGTTGAAACTATAAAATGGTGGATTGACAACGGCATGAAAGAAAGTCCTGAAGAAATAACAAATTACTGGTATACGTTACTCCTGTGAAAATACTATGCAAAAAACACCACAGAAATCCGAAAGAATCTGCAGTATTATTTCTGATGTTAAAAAACTTTGACAAACTTCCAAATATTTTTTGTAGAATTATCGTCATCCAATGATTTATAATTATCGGCGAAAGGAGTGGTGTCTTATGACATTAGGAGAAAACATTTATAATTTAAGAAAGAAAAAAGGCCTCTCTCAGGAACAGCTGGGAGAACAGATAGGCGTAACAAGACAGACAATTTCAAATTGGGAGCTTAATGAAACCTCGCCCAACACAGAGCAATTGAAATTGTTATCGAAATCTTTTAACATAAGTATTGATGATTTACTTGATAATGATATAAAAACAGTTTTAATTGAAAAAGTCAGCAACACAGAAAAACTTGCGGGAATTGTTATTAAAATACTTAAAATTGCAGGGATAGTAATCGCTTCAATGGTTGGTATTGATATAATTGCTTTGATAATATTTGCTTTGCTCAGAGTTACAGGATAAATGCATTTTTTAAAACTTGTCTGTAATATTGATTTATATTTTAAATTCATATATAATCAAAATATAAAATATCAGCGGAGGAAAATAAAATGAAAATCAATACAACAAGTATCATCGCATTTTTCACATCTCTCATTACGCTTATCTGCTCATGGTTGGGTATTGCCTGTTATCCTATGGGCGAAAAAGTTGATATGGAAAAATTCACCGAAACTTTCATTGAAGATTTCAGCACAGAGCTTGACCGCAGTGTGTGGTCGGGACATTATCAGTACGGAGAAAAAACTGAAGCAAGAAAGGGAAGTTACTGGAATCAGTATCTTGCATATACAGAAGACGGAAATCTGATTATCCCCATAAAATATCTTGAAGAAGGTATGGGAGAAAAAGGCGCAGGCTGGTATACTGCAGGCATTGACACAGACTCTGATGCTCCCAACGGATTCAGCCAGAAATTCGGATATTTCGAGTGCAGATGCATACTTCCGAAAGGTGCTGATGTGTGGAGTGCTTTCTGGCTTATGAATGATGGCGTTTACAAAGCAGACGGAAACGGCAGAGACGGAACTGAAATTGATATTTTTGAAAGCGACTGCTACGAAGAAAAATTCAGCAATGCCGTTACATCAAATCTTCATTTTGACGGTTACAACGAAGCACATCAGATGATGGGTGCAGAAAAGTTTTTAATAAAAAATAATCCTTATGAGGAATTCAATACATACGGTCTTGAATGGAATGAAAATGAATACATTTTCTACATCAACGGAGTGGAATCCTTCCGAACAGATTTCGGCGGAGTGAGCCAGAATGAAGAATATCTCATTCTTTCAGTTGAAATGAGAGGCGAAAACGGCATTCCCTCACAGAGAGAAAACGCTCCCGGAGAAGAGGCGGAATTTATTGTTGACTATGTAAAAGTTTATCAGTATAAGGATTTGGCTTGATAAATATATAGCTCGTATTTAATAAGGAGTTTTATAGTATGAAAAAAGCGATTTTAGCATTGGTAATTACTTTTATTGCAGGTATAACAGGAATTATCATCGGACTTGAACTTTTAAACGGACATCCTGAATTCGGATGTATTATTGCCATAGCTGTTATGGGTGCCTTCATTATTTATTTCAATGAGAAAAAGAAGTAATCAAATTAACAGAGAATATTTAAAAGAAATTTATGAAGATGTTAATTGTCATATTTTCTTTGCAGAAAACGGCTGCGGAGATTACTACTGTTATAATATCTTAGAAGACGGAGAAATCGACACTTCCGCTATTTATATATGGGAACACGAAATCAATAAAACATCTATCGTTGCTAAAGATATAAAAGAACTTATTCGTAAATATTATAACTCTGAAATATAATAACAAATAACAACTTGTAAAATCAACAACTACATTCTACATAAGAAAAACCTGCCTTCCGGCAGGTTTTTCTTATGCTTTATTGATTGTTTCAGCAAGTGTGAAATAAAAATCTTCAAAGCTTGTATTGTAATCTATTGTACCGCAGAAGTCGAAGTGGTCAAAGCCTTCCATTGTCGGCATACAGTACCAGATTCCTGTTTCAATGTTTTCACCTTCACTGACTGCTTCATCATAGTATTTCACTCTGTCTGAATCCGTTTCAGGATAAAGTGCACTTGCAAGTGGCACGATACCATCATTTTTCGCCCACATTTCATCCATATAAATTCCATCAATTGTTTTGCCTTCCGTTGCACCTATGTAAAGTGATGTAAGATAGAACATTGCAAAGTTAGACATAATAGGAAGATATGTTCCTGTGGGAGTTTTGTAACTTGAATTACAGGAATATGAGTAGTAATAGGCAGTGTCAATCATTTTGATTTTCTCATTAAGTTCCCTTGAACCGCGAAGTGTTAAATCATATCCGCAGTTATCCTGTGCTTCAACTGCTGTTTTAATTGTTTTGAAACTGAACTTTGCTCTCTTTTCGCCCTGCTTGGGAGTAAGACCCATATGTCCCATAGGAAGGTCCCACATTAAAACATTACTTCCGAAAGTTGCACCTGCGAAATTAAGAAGTGCAATAATACCTGTCATAAGAAAAGAATCGTGGATAAGGTTTGCAATAGGTGAACCGTTATGTACGCCTGAAAAAGTTATAACAGAATAGATTGATTCACCATGACCGCCTTTGAAAAGGGGAGATGTATCTTCACCTGTTGCTGCAATTTCTGCCTCGTCACCGAAAGCAACAAGTGATGCAAAAAGTCTTACCGTATGTCCGCCGAAGGAGTGGCCTACAAGATTTATTTTTTCTTCCATGTCCCAGACTTCACCCATAAGCGGTTTATTTGTATAATCATAACCGTAACGGTCGTGGTTATGTTCTTTTGAATGTGCTTCACCGTAGTCAACAACTGTCCCTGTAAGCTGTGCGTAAAGTTCACATGCTCTGTCCCATGCACTGTTGAAAGGGCCTACAACTGCAGCATATGCCTCAATGCCGTTTTTATTGTAAAGGTCGATTACGTCTCCCTCAGAAGCAGCCCAGCCGCCCCAGTACGCTTCCTTGCCGTATTTATCCCAGCCGCCCATTCCGTGAACGAAAATCCATGGATGCTTGTTTTCGATTTCATATGTTTTTCCGTCATACTCAATTACATTGTTTTCACTTTCTGCAAAAGCAACTGTGCTGAACATTGTAAACACCATAACTGCCGATAAAAGAATGCTGATGAATTTTTTCATATTTTTACCCCCTGTTTTCAAGAGTTACTTTATATTATTATATTAACAACTTTTGTGAATCTCGTCAAATTAAAAATTATTATAATATGTAAAAGACCTTACAAGACATCTGCCTTGTAAGGTCTTTTATAAATTAAAAACTAGTCAAGAACGTAAATCGTAACATTACGTCTGCCGAACTGTATACAAGCTGCTTCTGACGGGAAGTAGAGGTCAGAAATAACACCGCTTCCGTTATAAGCAAATCCACCGGTATCACCCGCAATAGCATAACCGTAAACATATTTACCGTCATTTGAAACAATCCAGAGCTTTGAACCATAGGGAATCACATTAGGATTAACAGCAATAACACCCGGCTGAGGTTTTCTGCCTGTTGATGTTAATGTGCCGCCATAATAAGCCGTACTCTGTCCTACAAATTTCTTTTTATAGCTTGTGGGAACGAGATTCTCATCAATTGAATACTGCGACGGAAGAGTAAAATTGGAAACGGTTTTGACTGTCTGGGCATTAACAAGAGTAACGTTCGCAGAAGTATAACCTGACTGGGGTTTCTTTGTACCCCTCACAACAACTTTGTTTACAGGCTCTTTAACAACTGTTTCTGACATTACTTTTGTTTCTGTCATTACACCGTCCACATATATGTCACGGTAAACAACAGTTTTTTCGCCGTCTGCACCTGCAGTTTTAACGTTAACAGAACCTCTGTGCATATTTGCATTATCAACATAAGTTGTTTCATATCCAATGGCTTCTGTTACTGTTCTTTCTTCAAAAGTTACACGTTTTATAACGATTGTTGCATCTTCTCGGATAATCGCTTTTCTGTCAGGCTCAACAATATCATTTTCACCGACAGTTATACCGCTCTTTGAGAGAATCGTTTCAACATCTGCAGAAAAAACTTCTTTTTCCACAGTTATTCCGTCTGCAACAATTGTAACCTTAACTGCTTTTTCAATAACAATTTTCATTCCTTCTGAAAGTCTTTTTTCAAGAGGGAAGTTAACAATATCGTTTTCACCTATTTCAAGCTTTTCTTTTGCAATAACATTTCCGACATTTTCATAACCCACAGTTCTGAAAATTTCACCGTGGTAAGATACCATAACATTATATCCACGGTTAATAACGATTGTACCGGATTCACCCGGAACAAAAGCATCGGCAATAATGATATCGTTACTATCTGTTTCTATTTTTGCTTCTCTGAGCACATCTGTAAGCGTTTCCGCTTTTGTTGATATTGTTCTGCTGTTGCCGTTTTCAATAATAGTTACATTGTACGTTACAACTGACGCAGCTGCAACAACAGTCAATGCACACATTACAACAAGAACTATGGCTATTGCAACTTTCGCAAACTTCCACACCTTGTTTTCACGGTTTACCTTAATCATAAATAACTCCTTTTTATGCAAAACATTGTTTTGCTTTTGTTGTGTTGCTAAAAACGAAATTTAGTCAAGCACGTTCCACATTATAGAGAGATTGTTCTGAACTGTCAAATTTAAAAAATAAAATAAACTATGCATAATATACAAATTATAATTGCTTTTTAGAATTATAAAAAGTAAGATACGGAACAGCCACTATATTTTGCGGTTTTTTCTCTTTTTCAGTCACTATAAATTAGTGAAAGTGCAAAAATTACAAAAGTGTTACAAGTTGTTACAATTATATGCCGATTTGCCTGAAATATGCTGTTTTTACAGATTTAACTTTTTAAAACAACAAGCATAGAATAATACGAGGTGATATATATGTGTTCAATTTCAGGAAAAATTGATTTCCACAACAATTTAAAAGATGAAAACGCAGTTTTCATAAAAATGCAAAACACTCTTACAAAGAGAGGCCCCGACGACAAAGATATATTCTGCGATATTCATGCTTCTCTCATACATACACGTCTTGCAGTAATTGACATTGAAAACGGCAGACAACCTATGATAGAGTCTGATAATAACCAGGACTATATAATAGTATACAACGGGGAGCTGTATAACACAGACGAAATCCGCAATGAACTGCTTTTACGCGGTGTGACTTTCCGCAGTCATTCTGACACAGAGGTGCTTTTAAAATCCTATGTTGTATGGAAAGAGAAATGCGTTGAAAAATTCAACGGTATTTTTGCTTTTGCCATATGGGAGAGAAATGCAGAAAAACTGTTTATTGCCCGCGACAGAATCGGTGTAAAACCATTTTTCTATTGTAACAGAAAAAGAGAATTCATTTTTGCTTCAGAAATTAAGGCGATTTTAGCAAGTGAATCAGTTGAGCCTGAGGCAGACATCAACTCCATAGCTGAACTTATTCTCCTCGGTCCCGGCAGAACTCCGGGACAGGGCGTTTTCAGATATATTGAAGAGCTTCCTCCTGCTACATGCGGATATTATGATAAATCGGGACTTAAAACATGGAAATATTGGCAGCTTGAAGACAAAGAGCATACCGACAGTCTTGACACAACGATAGAAAAAGTACGTTTCCTTGTTACAGATTCAATAGAAAGACAATTGGTTTCCGATGTACCTGTATGCACCTTCCTTTCAGGCGGACTTGATTCAAGCCTGATTTCATCAGTTGCAGACCGATATTTTAACAAGCACGGAAAAAAGCTCCACACATTTTCTCTTGATTATAAAGACAATAATCTGTACTTTAAGAAAAGCAAATTCCAGCCGAACAGCGATTCTGATTTCATTAATATTATGGGAGATTTTCTTCACGGTGAAAACCATCTTATAAAACTTGATACAGAAGAACTTGTTGATGCACTTTTCGATGCAGTTGATGCAAGAGATTTACCCGGAATGGCAGATGTTGATTCTTCTCTCCTTCTTTTCTGCAAGGAAATCAAGAAGCAAGGCACAGTTGCCTTAAGCGGGGAATGTGCAGACGAAATTTTCGGCGGTTACCCGTGGTACAGAGATAAAACAATAAGAGAAAAAGAAGGTTTTCCCTGGTCGCAGACAACTTTTTACAGATACAGTTTCCTGAAAGACGAATTTGCTGAAAGAATAAAACCTGATGATTTTGTTTATTCCCGTTACAAAAACACTATAGTCTCTGCAGACACTTCAAAAACAAAATCCGCCCTCGACAGACGGATGAAAGAAATGATGAAACTTAATCTTGACTGGTTTATGCAGACTTTACTTGACAGAAAAGACAGAATGAGTATGTACAACGGCCTTGAGGTACGTGTGCCTTTCTGCGATTACAGAATTGCCGAATATCTGTACAACGTACCGTGGGAATATAAAGACTATAATAATTATGAAAAAGGTCTTCTGAGAAAAGCAATGGAGGATTATTTGCCTCAGGAAATTCTATGGAGAAAGAAAAGTCCTTATCCCAAAACACATAATCCCGCATATCTGAAAAAAGTTTCGGATATGTTGAGAGAAGTCATAAATAATCCGGCTTCACCTATTCTGCAGGTAATCCGTAAAAGCTCACTGGAAAAATTGCTTAAAGAAAATCTTTCACAACCCTGGTACGGACAATTAATGACAATCCCGCAGACTATTGCATATTTTCTGCAGTTTGATTACTGGTTAAGAAAATACAAAGTAAAAATATTATAAAAACTCACCGACATCTGACTCTCGTTAAACAAACAGATATGCTGTTTATTTTAACAAATAAATATATTGCAACCATTAAATCCTTGTGATATAATTATAATATGTACTTATATCTGGAGGGATAAAATATGAAAAACAGCAAAAGATTTCTTAGCTCTTTAATGGCTCTCGTTTTGTTTTTTTCCGTATTTAATGTTGGTTTTACTGCCTTCGCAACAACATCAAACAACTCTATCCTTAAGGAAATCGTATTAGAACCAACTCCTCGTCCGAAAGTTCAGTTTTCCTGCACTCCCGTAACAAGAGTTGCTGCAGGTCCCAACTCAATGGAACCGGGTAAACAAATTGTTAAAGCAACGCCTTCGGGTATTCCTGAGCTTTCAGGTGCTCACGCTTCACAGGCATATGCAGGAGAAACTCCCCTTGCCACAAGAATTACTTTTGTTTCGCC
>JAZQWT010000023.1:0-22475 GCA_045632485.1 Acutalibacteraceae bacterium | reverse complement strand
GTGAAAATAAATAGAGCAAAAAGTGCTCCGCCAAGTGCGGCTTCGCTCATCGGAAAGGCCAGGCAGAAAAGGTAGCCTAACAGACAGCTTATCCACGCAAATAAAGCTTCGTGTTGTTCAAAACTGCGGTGAACTTTGGGGGCTTTGGTTATAACTTCAGTTTTTGGTTCAGGTATCACTTCTGGTTTTGTTTCAGGCTTTGGCTGTTCCTGAACAGCGGTATCCGTTACTGTTTTAATTTCAGTGTTCTGTTCCATTGCTTGTTCTCCTTTCTTATTTGTCAGGGGAGTATTCAATTATATCCTCAACCTTGCAATCAAGTGCTTTGCATATAGCATCAAGAGTTGAAAAGCGTATTGCCTTTGCCTTATTGTTTTTGAGTATGGAAAGGTTGGCGAGAGTTATTCCCACCTTTTCGGAAAGCTCATTGAGCGACATTTTTCTTTTTGCCATCATTACGTCAAGATTTATAATTATCATTTTTTATTTTCTCCAGTCAGACAGTCAGATCATTTTCATTTTTGATTTCTGTTGCTTCTGCAATAACATTTTTAACTATTCTCAGACACACCCCGAGGAAAATACCAAGAAAAGCAACAATGAAGCTAAGTTGAAAATAAAAGCCTAAAAACGCAAACAAAAAACATACTGCAAAACAACACCACGAAACACCGCGGATGAGTGAGACTGTGTTATCTGTAAACACAAGACCTTTCTTCACCCCGGATAAAAGTGAAAGCATAAAAATGTCAGCAATAACAAAAATTGCCAGAATAAGATATGATGCTATATGTACGAGAATTCTTCCTGTCTGTGTAATATCTCCCCTGTTTCCTATGTTATCAGGTGTATCAATTAACATATTTACGAGAGTAGGCATTATAAATGCACCTGCTACACATGCAACCAAAAATAAAACAGCTATTACAATAGATAAGTTTATAGAAATCTTATTTGAAATTTTTAACATAAATATTCCTCCTGAAAATTTGTATTTTCGCCATTATTATATATGCAATATTTGTGTTTGTCAATATATTTTTATCGTTTTTCAATAAATTTATTTTGAGCATATATTTAGTTTGACATTATTTCCGTATTGTATTAAAATATTTTCAGAAAACAGAAAGAGGTGTTTTTATGAACGCTGTCACAAAATTTTTCGCAACAGTTCTTGCTTTTCTTCAGCTTTTCTTCAGCGGTGTAAGTTATGGTGATTTCGGTGAAGTCAAAAATCCCGAAAAAACAGAAACTGAAATTGTAAACAATATCGACGGTCAGACAAATATGGCTGAATCAGTAAAATTTGCACACAAAGTTAAAAATCAGGTGCAGGCAAAATATACAGACCCTGACAGAAGTGCTTATGAGATGAAAAATTCACAGATGATTCTCACTCATTCCCTTTCAAAGAAAAACTCCGCAACTCTCACAGACCTTGAGGGAAATGTTTATGTTGCAGATTCATTTGATACATATTTTACTGATATAAACGGAAATACATATTACTCTTCTGATTCATCTGAAATCGGACGAGTAAACACAATAAGACTTGGCACATATTATTACGACTGTCACGTAAGAGATTATGATGGCAAATCAGAAGATTTCAAGGTTGACAAAGCTTACCATGTTTACGGCGACAGAATTTATAACCAGTGTACTCTTATGGCTGAAGAACCAACCATTGATCTTATGGAGTTCGGAAGTATTATAAAAATTCCTGCTGACACAGTTTCTTCTTTCATTGCCAAGGACGATGGCGGAACTTACCCGAACACAACGGGCGAAACTCCCACTCTCCACTATGTTGCATTTGATATCAAAAACGTTGGCGTTTTAGGCTTTATCATCCCCTCAGACGGCTCAACAAAAAATGTTTCACTTACTCTCGAAGACGGTTACTACGTTTTTAAACAGGTTGCAAATTATGCACCGAGAACAGGCATAAACAAATATGATGAAACAGGCTTACAGCCTCTCAATAACGTTACTTTCGGTACAAGAATTTACACAGATAAAACTCATTCATTTGACGGCATTGAAAAAGAAGCATATCTTGAAAGGAATCCCCTTTCAGGCATTACCGTTGAAGAGAATGATTCAGGTGCAAGATTTTTAGGCTATGACGCTCTCAGAGGAGCTTATACATTCGCAATAAAAGGTACTGACTTCCCGACTGCTTATGTAAACCCCGAATGGCAGTTCAAAGCACCTATCACAATCACATCTGACGACAAAGACAGAACATTTTATATAAGAATGATCGGTGATAACGGGTGCCTTGAAGCAGGTGCAATTCTTGATGATAAAAACACTCTTGTCCCCATTGATGTTGAAGTGTGCAAAAATTTCCAGGGTGACGGCGGTGAACCCTTCTACAGCGTGAAAGACTATCAGTACGGTGACAGCTTCTTCCCCGTTTCAATCAAAGCAAACGAAACACTTTCTTTTACTCTTTTAAACCTTTATCAGAACTGGGGCAAATTCCCTCTCAAGCAATTGTCATCAATTGAATTCCACGTTTCATATTATCACCTTTCAACAGGCACAACTGAATCAAACTGCATTGCACCTTACTTTGTTTTTGAAAAGGATGGTTGGACTCTCCCCGATTTCAGAACAAGAAGCGGAAAAATATGGGCTGAACAGCCTCAGTTCAACTCTGTCGGTATTCTTGAATTTGTAAACTACACACCAAAATCAATGGGACTTTTCAACACAAATAAAGTTCTCAGCGACTATGTTAACGGTAAAATTGATTCTGTAGGTCAGACTTATTCCGATATTAAAAATAAATATATTTCAGACTGCGGTTCATATGAATATACTCTGCGTCACGTGGAATTCCCCCAGACTGATGAGAACAGAACATATTATGAAGTTGAGATTAACTTCCTTCGCGATGTTAATTTTGCAAACTTCAGAAGAGATTTCAATTTGTTCTACTTTGACGGAAGATATGTAAAATACGATAAAACAGGATACCTTGATAAAAACAATAACCCTGTTGTAACTGATGTTGACACTTCAGTTTCAACAAAATATCACACATTGGGCAATGAATCTCCTTATTTCAGCTTCTTCGATGTAACAGATGATACTCTTGACCAGGTTGAAAACCGTTTCGGTTGCAGTTTTGCTTTAATTGTACGTGACAGCGAAATAATTATTGATGGCCAAAAAGCAGGTATTCCCCTTGCCTTTAAAGAATTTTCAACAAACAAAATCACTCGCGGTTCACTTACTCTTGATAGTGAAAAGACTTCGTTCAAAGCAGGCGACTCAATCAAGTTAACCCTTGTTCTTCTTCCCTGGGGTCAGGGCACAGAGCAGACAGACGCTCAGGTGCTTGCCGTACGTGAAGACAGTGCACTGAAGCCTGTAACAGTTACAGCTTCAAAAGGTACTGTAAAAGAAGATAAATTTGTTCCCATAGTTGTGGCAGAAAATAATGAGGCTGAATTTGTAATCAAGGGCGGCAGAAACAACATTGCAGTAAGAGTTGACGGATTCACAAACCTTGAATGTCCCGAAATTATTATGAACGGTGAAAAAATCAGTCTTGCATCATCAAACGGATATGACGGATATTCAGTTTATTACAATGATGACGGAACATATTCTTTCAGCTTTGTTTATGAAGCAGAAAATCCTGATGCAACATATACTTTTAAAGTAAAACAGTAATATGAAATATTTTGTAATTTATATGGCAGTGATAAATATAATCACATTTACCGTTTTCGGAATTGATAAACTGAAAGCAGTCAAAAACAGATGGCGTGTGCCTGAAAAAGTTTTGTTCCTTCTTGCACTTCTGGGAGGCTCTCCCGGTGCACTTATCGGAATGTATTCTTTCAGACACAAAACAAAAAAGAGTGCATTTAAAATCGGAATACCTGTAATTCTGATTGTACAGATTGTTTTCATTTATTTTATGAACAGATAAAAAAATTACTACCCAAGAAATTTTAAAGTTTCTTGGGTAGTTTTTTGCAGAAAGATTAATATCCTAACTGACAATCCAGAGATTCATCGTTTTCAATCCAATCCTTAACTGAAATCACTCTGAAATCATTTGCATTATCTCTTATGTAAACAGTTTCGATACCTGCGTTTATAATAAGCCTTTTACACATTGAACAGCTGTTTGCGTTTTCAACATAATTTTCGCCTGTAATATCTGTTCCTACCATATACAAGCTGCTTCCCAGCATTTTATCTCTCGGTGCACTTATAATAGCATTTGCTTCCGCATGAACACTTCTGCAAAGCTCATATCTTTCTCCGCGAGGAATGTTGTTTTTTTCACGCACACAAACACCCATATCTGTACAGTTTTTTCTGCCTCTGGGTGCACCCACATACCCTGTTGAAATTATTTCATCATTCTTTACAATAACAACACCGTAATGTCTTCTCAGGCATGTGCAGCGTTTTGCTACGGTTTCTGCAATATCAAGATAATAATTATTTTTATCGCGTCTTTTATCCATAATTATCCTCACTTGTTTTTAAATAGTATTCTCCCCTTGAAAATTGCAAGGGGAGATGTTTTTCAGCGAACAGAGGGACTTTTGCTTAAATTCTTGCTACACCTGTTTTACGTGCTGCTTCTGCAACTGCAGCGGCAACAGTTTTACCTACTCTTTCGTCAAATGCTTTGGGAATAATATATTCAGGGTTAAGTTCTTCATCAGAAACAAGAGATGCAATAGCTTTTGCTGCAGCTATTTTCATTTCTTCGTTGATATCACTTGCTCTTACATCAAGTGCACCGCGGAAAATTCCGGGGAAAGCAAGAACATTATTAATCTGATTAGGATAGTCGCTTCTGCCGGTGCCCACAACTGCAGCACCTGCAGCCTTTGCTTCATCAGGCATAATTTCAGGAACAGGATTTGCCATTGCCATAACAATGGGGTCTTTTGCCATTGATTTAATCATATCCTGTGAAACACAACCGGGAGCAGAAACACCAACAAGAACATCTGCACCTTTGAGTGCATCTGCAAGTGTGCCGTCGATGTTATTTTTGTTTGAAATTTCAGCCATTTCTTCCTGTGCAGAGGTCATACCCTCTTTACCTTTTACTACAATGCCGAAACGGTCGCACATAATAAGGTTGCCGATACCAAGCTGAATGAACAGCTTTGCAATAGCAATACCTGCAGAGCCTGCACCATTGATAACAACAGTTGCATCTTCTATTTTTTTGCCCACGCATTTAAGTGCGTTCATAAGTGCTGCTGAGCAAACAATAGCTGTGCCGTGCTGGTCATCGTGGAAAACAGGAATATCAACATCTTTTCTTTCTTTGAGTTTTCTTTCAATCTCAAAACAACGTGGCGCTGAAATATCTTCAAGGTTTATTCCGCCGAATGAACCTGCAAGAAGTGCTATCGTGTTTACAATTTCATCAACATCCTTCGAACGGATGCAGAGAGGGAATGCATCAACACCTGCAAATTCTTTGAAAAGAACACATTTGCCTTCCATAACAGGCATACCCGCTTCAGGTCCGATATCGCCAAGACCTAAAACTGCAGTACCGTCTGTGATAACTGCAACAAGGTTGTGACGACGTGTAAGCTCATAGCTTTTGTTATAATCTTTATTGATTTCAAGGCAAGGTTGTGCAACACCGGGAGTGTATGCAAGCGACAATGATTCTTTGTCATTCACCTTTGCTCTTGCGTTAACTTCAATTTTACCCTGCCACTCATAGTGACATTCAAGGGCTTTCTTTGCATAATCCATTATTAGTCCTCCCAGGGGAATTTGTAATCAAGACCTAAGTCGTCGCGTACTTTTGACATTTCTGCCTGAACAGATTCGTTAATCGGCACACCTGAATCTTTTCTCTGCTGCCAGATTTCATATTCTTTTTCACCTGCAGTATAAATTCTGTCCTGACCGGGTACTTTTTTAGATGCTCTGATTGCACGGATAATGTCGCCTGTTTTCTTTCTGCAGACATCTTCACCAAGGAAATGGTCTGTGTCAATTGCAATAAAGAAATGACCAAGATGATACGGAACTTTTTCGCCGTTTTCACCTACACCGTCAAGTGCTTTACCGTAAGCGCCATCCTGTAATGCTGCAGAGAAGAATTCAACTGCAAGAGCAAAACCGTAGCCTTTATAACCGCCGAGAGCTTCGCCGATACCGCCGAGAGTTGTAAGTGCTGCTGTTCCGTTACGGATTTTCTTGAGAGCTACACCTGCATCGCCTTCAACAGGTTCGCCGTCACTGCCGATAATTGTGCCGGGGTGAACATCTTCACCGATTCTTTCGTAATATTCAACTTTACCGTTCTGTGTGATTGAAGTTGCACAGTCAAAGTTAAAGTCAAATTCTTCATCTGTAGGAACACCGATTGTGAAGGGGTTTGTACCAAACATACCGTCAACACCATGTGTGGGAGCAACTGAAGGACGGGCGTTTGTACCTGTCATACCGATACAGCCTGCTTTTGTTGCCATAGTTGTGTAATAACCTGCAATACCATAGTGGCATGAATTACGTACAACAACCATACCCATACCGTATTCTTTAGCCTTTTTTATAGCCATTGACATTGCCTTATAGCCGATAACCTGACCCATACCGTCGTGTCCGTCACCAACTGCAGTTGTGGGAGTTTCTTTGATAATTTCAAAGTTTGTAACAGGGTTCTGGATACCCCAGTTAATTCTGTCGATGTAAATAGGTTTGAATCTGTTACAGCCGTGTGATTCAATACCACGTCTGTCTGATTCAAGAAGTATATCTGTACAGATTTCCGCATCTTCTCTGGGCACACCTACGCCAACGAAAGCATCGGTAACAAAATCCTGTGCTGTTTTCCAATCAAGTATAACTTTTGCCATAATTTATATCTCCTTTATATTATTCGTGTTCTTCCCAATCCATTGAGCGTTTTACAGCTTTTTTCCAACCTGCATAAAGTTTATCTCGCGATTCCACATCCATTTCAGGTGTGAAAATTCTGTCAACTTCTCTTACTTTGCTTAATTCTTCCATATCTTTCCAGTAGCCTACTGCGAGACCTGCAAGAAAAGCAGCCCCGAGAGCAGTTGTTTCAACCATCTTCGGACGGTCAACAGGAGTTCTTATAAGATTTGACTGAATCTGCATCATGATATTACTTACTGATGCACCGCCGTCAACGCGTAAAGATGAAAGTTCAATACCTGAATCTGCGTTCATAGCTTCAAGCAAATCAGTCATCTGGAATGCGATACTTTCAAGACAGGCTCTTGCAATATGGGCACGGTTTGCACCACGTGTAAGTCCCATCATGCAACCTCTTGCATACATATCCCAATAAGGAGCACCAAGACCCGTAAATGCAGGCACAAAGTAAACTCCGTTTGCATCAGCAACAGTCTCTGCAAGTTCGTCAATACGTGGTGCCGTATCAATAAGTCTTACTTCATCGCGGAGCCATTTAATAACTGAACCTGCGTTGAAAGCACTACCTTCAATAGAATATGTAATTTTATCACCAATACCCCAGGCAACGCCTGAAACAAGGTTATTTTTAGAATGTACTCTTGTATCTCCTGTATTCATAAGAAGGAAACAACCTGTACCGTAAGTGTTTTTAGCTTCGCCTTTGCTGAAACAGGTCTGACCGAAAAGTGCTGCAGGCTGGTCACCGATTGAACTTGCAACAGGTACTCCTGCCAATTCTTCAAGACCTAAAATACCATCAAGGACATATCCGTAAATTTCGCTTGAAGGACGAACCGAAGGCAACATACTCATAGGAACTTCAAGTTCATTGCACAACTTTTCGTCCCAACAGAGCTTGTCAACGTCAAAAAGCATTGTTCTTGATGCATTTGAATAGTCCGTAATATGTTTACCTGTCAGTTTCCAGATAAGCCATGTGTCAACTGTGCCGAAAAGCAAATCTCCTTTTTCTGCTGCTTCTCTTGCCCCTTCAACATTGTCAAGAATCCATTTGATCTTTGTTCCTGAAAAATATGCGTCAATAAGAAGTCCCGTTTTTTCTTTTACGTATTCTTCAATGCCTTTTTCTTTTAATTCTTCACACATTTTAGCAGTTCTTCTGCACTGCCATACAATTGCATTGTAAACAGGTTTACCCGTGTTCTTATCCCAGACAATAGTGGTTTCACGCTGGTTTGTAATACCAATTGCAGCAATCTGCTCCGGCTTTACATCTGACTGTGCAAAAAGCTGTGTCACGGAGTTGAACTGACTATAAAGAATTTCCATCGGGTCATGTTCAACCCATCCCGTATTAGGATAAATCTGATTAAATTCTTTCTGTGCTTTTGCCACAATGTTTCCCTGTTTGTCAAAAACAACTGCTCTTGAGCTTGTTGTTCCCTGGTCAAGGGAAAGAATATATTTTTCCATATCCTATCCTCCCTGAAAAATAAAAGGGAAAACCCACAACTTTTTGAAATCAAGCTGTCTGTTTTCCCTCCAATTGATTTAATTAATCTTACTATTATATCTTAATCCAAAACAGATTAAAAGTCAATATACATATAACTATGTCTGTTATACTTTTTGATTCTTTCTGAAGTTAGGCATATCCATTGCTTTACCGCCGTTCTGAACAGAAATATTTGAAAGAAGACCTACTGCTGTCCATTCAACTGCATCATAAACGTCAACATAGGGTTTTGTGCCGTTTGCAACTGCATCAATGAAATCTTTTACGATAAAGAAGTCGCCGCCTTCATGACCTGTTTTTCTCTGTTCTTCAGTTGCAGTTTTGTATCTTTCAGGAAGATATAATCCTTCATACTCTTTAAGGGGCTGCCATTCCTGTTTGTAGCCGTAAACTGCATCATCGGGCTTGATGTGAACCTTATGGTCATCACCGAGTCCTCTGGGAGCTTCATAAGCACCGTTTGTACCCTGGAGAAGATAATAGTTCATCTTATGAGGTCTGTTTGAAATACAGTCAACGCGTACTTTAACAAGTTCGCCTTCGTCAAGAGTACACATTGTAACTGTTGTATCGTCCTGATGGAACTGAGGAGCAGTAAAGCTGCCTGTGCCGAAAGAAGAAACAGATGTGATTCTCTTTCCGTCGGGGAAGCATTTCATAACCGGGCCGAGAGAATGTGTGGGATAGAAGCATCCTCTTGTGCCGAGCTGCCAGTAGCTTCTCCATGAAGTTTTACCATTTTTATAAACTGCAAGGTCTTTGATATCGTGGAGGTATTCGCCCTCTGCATAGTAAAGCTTACCGAACACACCTGATGCAGACATATTTTTAATCATCTGAGCCTGAGGAGAATAACAATAGTTTTCTGCCATCATATATGTTTTGCCGCTTTTTTCAACTGCTTCAACGAGCCAATGAAGTTCATCCATTGTAACACCTGCAGTAACTTCACTCATTACGTGTTTACCGGCTTCAAGAGCAGCAAGTGTCTGCATAACATGGTACTGCATGGGAGTTGCAATAATAACTGCATCTATATCACTTTCAAGCATATCATCAAAAATTCTGTATGTTTTAGGAATATTGTACTTTTCAGAAATTTCTTTGAGAACATCTTCATCAAGGTCACAGATAGCTGCAATTTCAACATTTTCGCAATTCTGCAGACCCATAATCATACATTTACCTCTTGCGCCTACAATACCTACCTTAATTTTCTTATCCATTTTTAGTCCTCCAATTTAATATAGCAATGATGACTTGCGTCTTCTTCTTTAAGCATTTCAAGCTCTTTAATGCCGTATTCTTTCATAACTGCAACCCAGCGGTCATACATACCTTCGTCGTATTCAACAGGCTGGAAACCATATGAAAGATAGCTTCTTACTGCTGCTTTTCTCCATTCATCTGTTGTAAGGAAAGCATAATCACAACCATCATCATAAAGCTTATTAACTGCAATTTGGTTAAGCACGTTACCGAGACCTTTGCCTCTCATATCACTGCGTACAGATACCATATGTACATGTCCCATATTTTTATCGGGGTGGTAAATTACTGCAGTTGTTGCAACGTGTTCACCATTGTAATCAATAAAGAAAAGGTCTTTTTCAGGAACAAGGTCGTCACACTCAAGGATAGCACCTTTGAAATTTTCTTCAGTTGCATCTTCACCCACAAGACCGTTTTTGCAGATTTCAATCCACGCGGGAATATCGCTTTCATCTTTATAATTAACAACAGTAAAACCTTCGGGAAGTTTTATCGGGTCAGGTTTTTGTCTTTTCCAATACATTTTAAGCTGTGCCATAACATTTCTCCTTTTTTGTCTTTGCTTTATAGTAACACATTCTCTTATTTTTTTCAATAAAAACCCCAAAAAAACCTTGTTTCAAAATATATGAAACAAGGTTTCTGAATTTATACATATTGTACTGTGTAGCAAGGTGCTCTGAGACCCATCTTAGTATAGAAATCGGCACCTCTGACTGTTTTCTGACCTCCTATTGAAATCTTAGTAGGATGTCCGATTTTTGAGTTTACCGAACTGTCATGAGAAACAATTTTCACCCAGCTTTCAGGGTCTCCTGAAAGAGTAACACCGAACTTGCTTTCAAGCTTTGATTTCATTTCAGCTTTGGTGTAAGTGATTGTCTTTTTATAACCTGAAACTGTGTTATCATATTTACTGGGCACTCTTGTGAGATAGGGAAGGTCCTGATACCATATATCACTACATTTTGCAGTTGTACCTGATGAAGTTGCAAAATAAACAGTAAGACACGGACTGTTATTGTATGAGAGGTAATATCCCATAACCTCGTCAACGACTGCAAAAATTTTATCGCTCTGAGGAGCTGAGGCAACATTATATTTCATTGCACTGTCACCGTATGTGAAGTTCTTGCTGAAGTTGTTATGATATTTACCGTAAGTGTAAATTGCAATACACTGTGCTTTAAGAGCTTCTTTGTGGCAAGAAGGACCCATTTCCATATATAATGCACCGGCAAGATAATCTCTCATTGTATATTCAACAGAGTTATATTTTACTGTTTTGGGTGCGGTTGTATCTTTTACAAGCTTTGTGCCGGGATAATAATGAGCAAGAATCTGCTTATAGGTCAGGCCATCATTTTTCGCATAGAGGTTTGCACCGTTCTGGCTCATACCTACGTCATGTCCCCAACCATAAGTTGTAATTTTAAATTCACCTTTTTTCGGTGATGAAGTTGTACCGGAAGAGCTACTGTCATTTCCGATAATCAGATTATAAACCTTCATTGCATCAGCAACATTAATTGTTTTGTCTGCATTTACATCTGCTCTTGCCTTATCATCAGCATCCAATGACTTTTTACCTGAAACGTGGTTAAACACAAGCATGGCGTCGCTGACATTAACTTTTCCGTCACCATTCACATCACCTTTAACCGCTGCGACAGGGCTGATTACGCTTACGCTTAATAACAGCATTGTGACTGCTAATATGACACTTAAATATCTCTTAGCTTTATTCACGAATGAACCGCCTCCAAAAGTAGTAATAAAAATTTCATACTTATGCCCTATAATAGTAACAAAAAAATTACAAAAAATCAAGTCTTTTTTGAAAAAAGTCAATATTTTATTACAAATTGTAATAAAAACAATGAAAAAGGCGTATCGTTTTGCACGATACGCCTAAATTTTTTACAATTAAATTAGAAAGTAACTGTGTAGTCAACAGCTGCTTTGAGGTTTTTAACACCAAGTTTAACAACAAGTTTGATGTCTGCATCCTTAACAAGGATGTTTACGAGGTAATGCCATTTACCGCTTTCGATGATACCTGTATCGGGGTTAATTGTAGCTTTAACTGTTACATCTGTGTAAGTAAGAGTAACTGTTTCTTTACCTCTTGAGATTTCAGCACCGAGCTCATTGAGAGCACCGTCGATGTTACCAAGAGTACCGAGAACACGACCTACGGGACCTGCTTTGCTGTCTGCTGTAGGACCGTCTGTCTGTTCCTGACCTACGATTTCAACAACGATTTTGCCACCCTGTTCTGTTGCTTTGATTGATTTTACGTCGCTTAACTTGATTTCACCATAACCGGGAATGTTAGATGTGGGAGATGAGTTCTTTTTAAGAGTTTTGTCGATGATGGGAGAAACGATGTCGAGAACGCCACCGAGACCGCCGTCAGCAGTGATTTTACCGCCGTAACCGAGAACCATCTTTGACTGACCCTGAGGAGCTTTCTTGTCTGTTTCGATAACTGCTTTGTTGTAGAAATCAAGAATTTCCTGTTTTGACCACTTTGAAACAGGTTTTTTGCCGTCTGCTTCGGGTTTCTTAGAATCTTCTTTATCTTCTTTGTCCTCTTTGTCTTCTTTGTCTTCTTTTTCGTCAGCTTCTGTTTCGCCTTCTTCAGTAACTTCTTCTGTTTCGCCTTCTTCAGTAGCTTCTTCAGTAGCTTCTTCGCCTTCTGCTTCGCCTGCAACATCCTGTGCTACAGTTGTTTCTTCAGGTGCAGCTGTTGTTTCTTCTTCGCCTTTGCCGCCGCAAGCTGCAAATGAAAGAAGCATTACGCCAGCCATGAGCATTGCTAATAACTTTTTCATCGGATTTTAATCCCCTTTCAAATTTTTTGTCATTACAACAATATAAATCTACTATAAAATCAACTTTTTGTCAATAGAATATCAATTATAAAAACATAAAAATTATTAAAAATCTCGGTTTCTCAACATTTGTCACGATATCGCACAAAAAAGTTCATGAGGTTTGCCTATTATATAATCGGCACCTGCAGTTCGGAGCGTTTCCTTATCACGGAATCCCCATAACACACCTACAGATTTTATTCCCGCATTACGTGCAGTCAGAATATCTGTATCCGAATCTCCCACAAAAACACATTCATTTTTGCTGACATTCATTTCATTTACCGTAATATCAACCATTGCAGGATCAGGCTTTGCGGGAATTTCATCTTTTCTGCCATATGCGAAAAAAACAAGATTACCAAAATATTCTGAGCAAAGTTTTTTCACCGCATCGTCATTTTTGTTGGATACCACAACACTCTTTATACCTTTTTCTTTCAGTTTTTCAAGGCAGGAAATAATACCTTCATAAGGTTTTGTCTTATTCTGCATATTTGCACTGTATAAAGTTCTGAAAAGGTCATAACAAAACTGAAACTCTTTTTCAGAAACCTTATAAGGCAGACATCTTTCAACAAGGTTTTTCATTCCGTTGCCTACAAACTGTCTTATTTCTTCAACACTTCTTTCAGGATACCCTTTTGTCCTGAGCATTTCGTTGGCACTGTCAGCCAGATCTTCAAGGGTATCCAGAAGTGTTCCGTCCAGGTCAAAAATTACAAGTTTGTACATTTTATTCGCCAAGGTTTATGAGTGCAATACATTTAACAGGACAAACTTCTGTACACTTACCGCAGCCTATACATTTGTCATAATCCACGTGAGCTTTGTTACCTTCAACCGTAACTGCTCCGAATTCACATGTTTTTGCACATTTCATACAGCCAATACAGCCTGTTTTACATTCTTTTCTTGTCATCGCACCTTTATCACCGTTCTTGCAAAGAACTGCGGCTTTGCTCTGATGAACAGGTAAAAGTTCAATAAGGTGCTTCGGACAAGCTTTGATACACATTCCGCATGCACGGCACATTGTGGGGTCAATTCTTGCAACGCCGTCACAGATTTTGATTGCATCGTAAGGGCAGACATTGATACAGTCACCGAAACCGATACATCCGTACTGGCATTTTTTCGGACCGCCGAAAAGCTGCTGAGCCATTGAGCAACTGTGAACACCTTCGTATTCAAGCTTTGTATCGCAGTTTCCGCAACTGCCCTGGCAAAGAACAATAGCCGCTTTAGGTTCAATACTGCCTGCTGCAAGGCCTGTAATTTCTGCTATCTGTGCCGACACTTCACTGCCACCGGGTGAACAGAGATTAGTTTCTGTGGTTTCACCTTTTGAGAGTGCTGCAGCGTAACCGTCACAACCTGAAAAACCACAAGCACCACAGTTGGCACCGGGAAGACATTCTCTGATTTTTTCTGCTTTTTCATCAACGGGCACAGCCATAACTATAGAAGCAATAGCAAGACCCAGACCTGCGATAATACCTATTGAGGCAACAATAATAATTGCAATAACTATAGGACTCATTCTGCTGCCTCCTTTAAGCAAAAAGATTTTCCACAAGGCCTGCAAAGCCCAGGAATGACATTGAAACAAGAGATGCCGCTACAAGAGTTATAGGCAGACCCTTTAAACTTTCGGGAACGTCGCTTGATTCCATTCTTTCGCGTACACCTGCAAACATAACCATTGCAACAAGGAAACCTATACCTGCGCCGAGAGAGTTAATCATTGATTCAGCAAAGTTGTAGCCGTTGTCGATATTAAGAAGAACAACACCTAAAACTGCGCAGTTCGTGGTGATAAGCGGAAGATAAATGCCCAACGAATTATAGAGAGGGGGCATATATTTTTTAAGAACAATTTCAACAAGCTGAACAAGAGCAGCAATAACAAGAATAAACACGATTGTCTGCAGATATTCGAGGCCGTATTTTACAAGAAGAGTGTTAATAGGGAATGTAACTGCAGTTGCAAGTACCATAACGAAAATAACTGCAAGTGACATACCTGTTGCTGTTTTTGTTTTCTTTGAAACACCGAGGAACGGGCAGATACCGAGGAATTTAGCAAGAACAAAGTTCTGTGTCAGTATTGCCGTAAGCAAAATAGAAAAGAAAATTTTCATCTTTCACAGTCCTCCTTTTCAGAAGATGTACATGTTGCAAACATGGGGCATGCTTTGCACGAATGAAGCTGTGCCTTGGGTTTGCCTTTTTTCTCTGCGATTTTGTTGGCAAGCATAATAAGCATACCGAAAACAAAGAAACCGCCGGGTGCAAGAATAAATATAAGAATGGGATTTTCTCCGAAAAGAGGTGCCCACAATTCTTTACCGTTATTGATAAGGCTGATTGTGATTGTTCCTGTTCCGAAGAATTCGCGTATAAAGCCCATTGTAAACAAGGCAATGGTGAAGCCTATACCCATTCCCAGACCGTCAACTGCCGAAGCCAGAACATTGTTTTTACCTGCAAATGCTTCTGCACGGCCGAGAATGATACAGTTAACAACAATAAGAGGAAGATAAACACCAAGCTGCTCATCAAGCGAAGGTGCAAAAGCTTTAACGAGCATCTGCACAATTGTAACGAAAGATGCGATAACAACAACATATGCGGGAATTCTTACTTTTGAGGGAATAACTTTTCTCAGAGCAGAAATCGCAATATTTGAACAGATAAGAACGATTGTTGCTGCAAGACCCATACCGACTGCACTTTCAACAGAAGTTGAAACCGCAAGAGTGGGACAAGTACCTAAAACAAGACGAAGAACGGGGTTTTCATCAAGAAAACCTTTGGTAAGTTCTTTACCGAGAGATCTTTTCTTCTCTGCCATTATTTACCGCCTCCTGTCACTGTTTTATAAATTGCCAGAGCTTCATTTACTGCTTCAGTTACTGCGCTTGAAGTGATTGTAGCACCTGTAAGAGCCTGGATTTCATTTTCACCCGGGTTTGATTTTACAACACTGAACAAACCTGATGAACCTACATACTGATTTTTGAAAGTATCTTTTTTAGCGTTCATACCGAGGCCTGCAGTTTCTTCGATTGAAAGAATTTCAATACCCGTTACCTTGCCGTCAGCAGATACACCTGTCATTATTTTGATTTCGCCGCCGTAACCTTTGGCTGAAGATGTTGTGAAAACATAACCGATTACGTTGCCGTCTTTATCAAGTGCTTCCACATATGTTTTGTCACCTGCAGTTTTTTCGTCTGAAAAACTGTCTGCAGTGCTGATAACAATCTGTCTTGATTTGATTTCAGCCTGACGGTTGTTTTCGTTGATTTTCGGCAATGTCACATTATTTGTAACTGCAAGAATTGCAGTACAGATTGCTGCAATAAGGAAAAGGACTATTGCAGGAACGCCAACTTCTTTGAAACTGAATTTTTTCATTATTCTTTGGCCTCCTTTACTTTCTTTTCCTTTACAGTACCGAAAGGCTTCGGTGTTGTCATATGTTCGATATGAGGAACAAGAATATTCATAAGGATAATTGCAAAAGATACACCTTCGGGAAGATTACCGAAAAGTCTGATAAGTGCAGTTATAATACCGCAGCCTACACCGAAAATGATCTGACCCTTGAAATTGATGGGAGATGTTGTGTAGTCAGTTGCCATAAAGATTGCACCGAGAAGCAGACCGCCTGAAAGAATGTGGTATGCAAGGAATGTAAGATTGAATCCGCCTGCAATAAACATAATTACTGCAAAAGAACCTACATATGCAAGAGGTATAGTAATTTTAATTACCTTTCTTGCAAGAAGGTAAATCAGGCCGATGATAAGTGCAATTGCACAGACTTCACCGAGAGAACCTGCTCTTTTACCGAGGAACATATCGAGAAGTGAAGGAAGGTCTTTGCCTTCAAAAGAAGCATTGCTGATAGCTCCGCTTCTGTAGATATTTTTGATTTCAGCAAGAGGAGATGCTGTTGTCATAACTTCATTCTTCCATGTGAAAGGTGCATTCCACTCTGCCATTTTTGTTGGGAAAGATGCAATAAGCATAATTCTTGTTGCAAGAGCAGGGTTTACAAAGTTCATACCGATACCGCCGAACATCTGCTTAACAACTACTATTGCAAACACGTCACCGAGCATTACCATCCACAAGGGCATTGATGTGGGCACGTTGAAAGCAATAAGTAAACCTGTTACCACTGCACTCAGGTCGCCTACTGTCTGGTGACGTTTCATAACTATACGTGAGAAATATTCTGCAACTACACAGGTGCCTACCGATACGGCAGAAACAATAAGTGTCTGCGGTCCGAAAAGGAAAACCGCTGCAATAAGTGACGGCACAAGGGCAATTACAACATCAAGCATAATTCTTGTAACCGTGTCTTTTGAATGGTCATGCGGCGAGGCACTGACCGAAAGTTTTTTATCAAGAATCATTTCTTTGCCGCCTCCCTTACAACTGATTTTGCAAGACGCATATACTGAACGAGTGGCTTACCTGCAGGGCAGGAATAAGCACAACTGCCGCATTCCATACATACGTTGATTCCGATTTTGTTGAGCCTTTCAACATCGCCGATTTTTGCGTATCTTTCAATAAGAGTAGGCATAAGGCTCATAGGACAAGCCTGTGCACATCTGCCGCAACGGATGCAATCGCGTTCTTTCTTAAGCTCTGCATCACCTTTTGCGAATGCTAAAATTGCGTTGTTACTCTTAATCATAGGTACATCTGTTGAGAAAACTGCCATACCCATCATCGGTCCGCCTGAAAGAATTTTTTCAGGTTCTTCTTTGAATCCGCCACAGAAATCGATAATTTCTGCGATGCTTGTTCCGATGGGAACACGAACATTTTTAGGTTCTTTGATTGCTGAACCGTCAACTGTCATTGAACGGCTTACAAGGGGACGTCCTGTTCTCATATATCTGCCGATGAATGCTGCAGAAGCAACGTTCATAACAAGACAACCTACGTCTGCAGGAAGTTTTCCGGGAGGTACGCGTCTGCCTGTTGCAGACTGAACCATCATTTTTTCAGCACCCTGGGGATAAACAGATTTGAGAGTCATAAGCTTTACGTTGTCCTTAACCTTGAACTCACCTGCAATATCCTGCAATGCTTTGAAAGCCTGAGGTTTATTATCTTCAATAGCAATTATTACATTGGGAATTTCAAGCCATTTCTGCATAAGCTGAATACCGCTGATTATGTTTTTTGAATTCTCAAGGCATTCACGGTAGTCAACAGTAATATAAGGCTCACATTCCGCAGCGTTGATAACAAGTGTATCAATATTCTTTTCTTTCGGGAAAGCAAGTTTCACGTGTGTGGGGAAACCTGCACCGCCAAGACCTACAAGACCTGACTCTCTCACAGCCTTGACAAAATCTTCGCGTGTTTCAATAACAGGAGGTTTGATTCCCTCATACTGGCGCATTTCACCGTCAGATTCAATTGTAACGCCCTTTGTTACAACACCGCTGGGCAGATTCACATCACCGACAGCCACAACCTTACCTGAAACTGATGAGTGAATAGGTGCTGATACAAATTTATCTGTATCACCAACCACCTGACCTACGCTTACAATATCGCCTACTTTAACAACAGGCTCACAAGGGGCACCGATATGCTGCTGCATAGGCAGAACAATTTTCTGCGGAGGATTGATTCTCACTACCGGCATCTCTGCAGTGTTTTTGTGATGGGAAACATGTACACCGCCTCTTACCTGCTTGACCGCTTTTAAAACGCCTTCAGGTCTTTTAAAACTCATTGGACCATCCCTTTCTCTATTGGGCAGACGGGAATCGAACCCATCATGCCTGACAAATGATAATTTTCTGTCTATCTAAGAAACTGTCATCATAAACATTTAAAATGTTTTGACTGTTTTATAAGCAACGGCATTACAAACTTAAGCACTGTGCCTGTAATGAAACCCATCACAACTGCACTTATGAGAAGCACAGGTGCATAAGAAAACATTGCCGTAGTTTTCGTGATAATTATTGATACTGCAAGTTGTCCTAAATTATGACAGATTGCAGAAACAACTGCAACACCGATATAGCCTGATTTGTTTTTTACAAATTTTACCATCAGACACATTGCAAGTGTACTTAAAAGTCCTCCGCCCATGCTCATAAAAAAAGCCGTGGCACCTCTTGTCAGAAGAACGAAAAGTGACTTTATAATCGTCACACAAAAAGCAGGAATAAATCCCAAAGAACCTGCACAGAACATTGTTACAATATTCGAGAGTCCCAGCTTTACTCCCGGGGGTAAAAAAGGTAATGCAGGCAGAAGATTTTCAAGAAAAGCAAATGCCAGAGCCTGTGCAGACAAAACACCGATTAATGCAATTTTCTGTGTTTTTGTTTTCATAAATAAAATCTATCCTATCAATAAACTATTGCATCGATGTTGTCACTGCTTTTACCTGTTACTTTAACTATAACTTTTTCAGGAAGACATGATGCAAAATCACCGTTTTTTTCAAGTTCACCGCTTTTAACGCAAACTTTATCAGGGCAACAGGAAGAAGAAAAATAAATTTTCCCGTTTTCTGATTTTATTACCGTTTTGCCGTTTTGGCCTGTGATAATTTCTTTCGCTTCTTTCTGCGACAAATCAACGGTTTCGATTATTTCACCATCAAAATAGATTTCAGCAACCAGATTTTCGTCTGCGAAACTTTTAACAGCAAAACTGATAACTATTGCCAAAACAACGACAGCTATAATCAGCAAATCGGTTTTTGTGATTAATTTTCTTTCCATAATTCAAACTCATTGTTTTTTATTTCAATTTTTTCTTTTAATCCGTCTGTAGTTTTTACTGTGTTATCGTCAAAAATAAATACAGCTTCTGCATCGTAACTTTCAAGAAGCGGCAGACTTTCCTCAAAGCCCATACAGTAACAGGCAGTTGAAAGTGCATCACTTAAAAGTCCTGATTGACAAACTATTGTAACAGACATAAGATTATTTTCTACAGGATAACCCGTTTCGGTTGATAAAATATGATGATATTTCTTTCCGCCTTTTTCTGAAAATCTTTCGTAATTACCTGAAGTGGAAACAAAGCTTTCTTCAATATTCAGCACAGCCATATAATCGTTGACGTCACCGAGAGGATTTCTGACTCCCACATTGAAAATACCGTCGCCGTAAAGACACAGACTTCCGCCCACACTGATTATACCTTTTTTTGCTTTATGTTTCTGAAGGATTTCTTTTGCTTCGTCACAGGCAATACCTTTTCCCGCAAAACCTAAATCAATTGACTGATTTTCACCTATGGAAACAAGATTATTTTCAATTTTTACTTTTCTGTAATCAACATTTTCAAGAATTGATTTCAGTTCCTTTTCTGCAGGCACTCTGAAATCTTCAGAGCCGATATTCCATGCATTAACAAGATTTCCCACAGTAAGGTCAACCTGACCCTTACTTTTTGAGCAGACAGCAAGAAGATCTTCCAGATATTTCACCGTTTCGTCTGAAAGAGTTGCTTTTTTGTTTTGGTTAAGCTCTGCAATTTCTGAAGATTCAATTCTCCATGAGATGTTATTTTCAGCAGCCTTGATTTTTCCAATAATTTCATCTGCAATTTTTTCACCGTTTTCAGCCTGAATATTCTGACTTATTACGGCACCCATTGCAAAGTCGGTATCTTCAAAAACTTTCTCTTTTGTATAAAAATCATATACAACTACAAGGATAATAACGGCGGCCAGGATAGCTGCAAACATAATGCCTGTCTTTTTCTTCTGCACTTTTGCCGCACCTCCCCATAATCATATATATTTTACAATATTTTTGCTTTTTTTTCAATGCTTTTTCCATTAATTAAACTTTTAACAATCAAATAAAATTAACCGATTACGGAACAATATAAAGAAAGGAGATAATTAAATGAATAATATAACAACAGATAACAAAGAATTTCTCAATAAAATTTACCAGAATGCACAGATGGGTTCGAATTCCATAACCTATGTTTCAGAAAAGACAGATGACACAGAACTTTTGTCGCAGCTTCAGATTCAACTTCAGGAATATAACGAAATAGCATCGGAAGCTGCAGATGCACTGCTTGAAAACGATAATATTCCTAAAGAAAAAGGTCCGTTCGCTCAGGTTGGTTTATGGTCGAGTGTACAAATGAATACACTTGTGGATAAATCTGCAAGCCATATTGCTGAAATGATGATGCAGGGCAATTCAATGGGAGTTATTGATATGGCAAAGGCTTTACGCAAATATAAAAATGCGGACAAAGAAACTGTAGCTCTCGGCGAAAAACTCATCAAAACAGAAGAAGAAAATTTTCAGAGAATGAAACCTTTTCTGCAATAATTTTACGCATAAAAAAACTCGTAAGGAAAATCAATTCCTTACGAGTTTTACTACTTATTTTAGATGTACCAGAGCCAGCCGAAGAAGACAATAATAATTATCCACTGTAAAACGCTGTAATTTACCTGAACTTTAAAAGTTTTTGTAAATCTACCGTCTGTTGATTTAACTGTAACTGTTGTTTCACCGGCTCCTGCACCGAAGATGTTACCATCTTCATCAACTGTTACGATTGATTCATCAGCAGAAGTCCATTTAAGATTGTAATCTTTGAGAATAGTTGCGTTAAGCTCTTCCTCAAGGCACTTTGTTGCTTTATAGCTAATTACAATTGCGCCTTCTTCAACTTTATTACCGCCATCTGAACTGCCGCTTCCGCCTATATTCGGAACTTTACCTGTGAAAGCAATTGTCTGACCTGCTGCAACAAAATTGTTAACATCAACTTTTTCTGTTTTACTTCTTCCGCAGAACCATAAACCGCCTGCAAAAGTTTCAGTTTTAAGGAAATCCTCGTGAAGGAAAATAAGACCATCTACATTGCTGATATCTTTCTTTGCTTTAAGAACGAAAGATAAAACAGTTTCTTCACTTGAAAGTTTTATTAATTTACCGCTGTTAAGCTGTGAGTTTGCAGACCATGTAGCAAAAGCAATTTTATACTTATCCATCACTTTTTTCTGTGACCAGTATTCAGTGTTTGCGTTACGGTCTGTATAGAAGTTTGCAGGAGATTTCCAGTTGCCGTTTGTCTGGTAAGCAGAAGCCATTCTGCCCTCAAAAGTAAGGAACGATTTAAGGCTTGTGGGGCTTGTATTCTGAACCTCAAAGGCACTTCCATCATAAATTACGGGCAACTGCATTGAAAAAATGTAGTAATTTGTTTTAAGCTTTACGCTTACTCTGACTGTTTCGCCTTTTTCCAAAGAGGCTTTATCTGTTTTGATGCTGAAGGTTGCTTTATAATCAGCTTCTGAAGCTGCTGATGATGAAATAGCAACAACTCCTGTTGAAATAAGCATTACCATCATCATTATAACGGAAATTACTTTACAAAAATTTCTTTTCATTTCGTAATCCCTCCTTTAATTTTTTGTTTGTAAAAGTTCTGTTTCGCCATTGACAACTGAATTTATAATAGTAAGGTCATAAATATCAATTGCCGTATCATCATTAAGGTCAGCTGCAAAGTATATAGGTGAATTTTCATCAACTTCCATATCACCGTTTACCATCGCTGCAAGAATTGATGCGTCATAAATATCGATAACACCATCACCATTAAGGTCGCCGAAGATAACGATTGTATATGTTTCCCATTCTTCGCCACCACGGAATGTTGTAAGTGTAGCACCTGTGCCGATTCCGTCAGGAGTTTCGTATGATACGCTTGATGAGTAGTCTACAAATCCTTCAAGGTCTGCAAGACCGATGTCGAGGCCGTAGATGTAGCCGAGTTCTTCATCGATAACTGTTGTTGTACCTTCTGCTGCTTTGAAGTAACCGTCGAGCATGGGAATA
>JAZQWT010000022.1:0-15743 GCA_045632485.1 Acutalibacteraceae bacterium | reverse complement strand
CTTTGTAGTAACAAAAATTTCCTCACGCGGAATGCCTGACTCTTTAATAGCCTTGCCTACGGGAACTTCGTTGCCATAGGCGAGTGCAGTGTCTATATGACGATAGCCGACTTTGAGTGCTTCTGAAACAGAAGCTGCAGTCTCTTCTGCAGGAGTTAAATAAGTGCCGAATCCCAGGCAAGGAATCTTAACGCCGTTTGATAATTCGAAACAATCAGTTAATTTATTCATAATAATCACCTCAAAAATGATTTCTTTAAAATATACACGCTTGTGTGGTCAATCATATACCTTAATTATACTCAGATAATTTCCTTAAGTCAATATGCTATAGTATGTGAAAAGATTAAGGTGATTTTCGCAAAAGACTATTAATGATAAGGATTGATTCAATAATGCTCTTATTTCCGATGGGGTTCCAAGTCCCGATAAGTTTTAATGAATAAAAAAATAACCACTGAAACCTAAGTTTCAGTGGTTACCTGGTGCGAGAGACGGGACTTGAACCCGTACGGGATTACCACACGCCCCTCAAACGTGCGCGTCTGCCGATTCCGCCACTCTCGCTCAACGAAAGATATTATAACAGAGTATTTTGCTTTTGTCAACACTTTTTTATAAAAAATTTCGATTTTTTTCAGATTTATTTTTTTAGACTTATTTATCAAAAAAGTGGCTGATGTAGCAGACATCAACCACTTGCATATTTTCAGTATTATTCCTGTCTCTCACTACCCCAGAAGAACAATGCAACTGTGCCCGGACCTGTGTGAGAACCGATTGTTGTGCCGATGCTTGTGATCTGGACTTTGCCGTCGAGGTTTTTGAAACGCTGTTCAACAAGTTCTGCAACTGCTTTTGCATCTTCGAAACAAGCAGAGTTTGAAATAAAGCATTTACCGTTGTAATCAAGTCCGCCTTCAGCAGTTTCTTCCATCTTGTTTACAATTTCAGCAATAACTCTTTTCTTTTCTCTCACTTTGAAACGGGGGATGAGTTTGCCGATGTTGTTTATGTCAAGGAGGGGACAGATTTTAAGTACTGTACCGAACCAGCCTGAAACTTTGGAAACTCTGCCGCCTTTTACAAAGAAAGTAAGGTCTGTTGAGAAGAACCAGTGACGAAGATTAAGTCTGTTATTTTCTGCCCAATCACACAGTTCGTCAATATCCATACCGCTGTCACGAAGGTCAGCAAGCTTATCAACAAAAAGACCATAGCCTGCAGATGCACCAAGAGAGTCAACAATATAAATTTTTCTGTCAGGATATTTTTCTTCAAGTTCTGCTTTAGCAATGTTTGCAGAGTTGAATGTGCCTGAAATACCGCTTGAAAGGCTTACGTGTAAAATATCTTTTCCCTGCTCAAGGAAGGGTGTGAAGTATTCAATATATTCGTCAACGTTAACCTGTGATGTTGATGTTTCGGCACCGTTTGCCATTGCTTTGTAGAATTCATCAAAGGGCATTGATTTTCCAAGGTCGTCGCTGTACTGTTTTCCGTCAAGCATAAAATGGAAGCAAACATAACTGATGTTTCTCTTCTCAAAATGTTCAGCTGTCAGGTCGGCTGTTGAGCAACAACTCAAAATATAATCTGACATGGTGATTCACCTCTGTTTTCTATATAATAAAGCACTATTATTTCTTGACATAAAATGTTACACTTGATATAATATTATACGATAATGTTGCAAGCACAAACAAATACATTTTGTAAAAAGTGTATAAATAACTACACAAAAGAAGGAAAGATATAAAATGAATGAGGATAAGCGCATTTTAAAAACTAAAAAAAATCTTAAAAATACGCTTCTGGAATTGCTGGACGAAAAAGCATTTGAACAAGTTACTGTTAAAGAAATTTGTGAAAGGTCAGCAACAAGCAGAATTACTTTTTATACACATTTTGCTGATAAGTATGAATTGCTTGATTCGATTTTTCAGGAATATCTTGCGTCTGCAAGAAACGAATATGCCGAATTGAACAAGAAAAATAACCCTGAAAGCGACCCTGTTCAGAATTTCTGTAATCTGCTTGAAAGTATTCTTGATTTATGTTTATGCACGATTCCTTTTCTCAATAATACTTTCCCTAGCGACGGTTCTTACATCAACACGTCTTTTTACCACTATTTATATAAATATGTTGAGCATCGTGTTGAGAGAGAAAGTCAGCATCTTGTGTACAAATTTTCAGTAAGCAGAATTGCATCTTTTCTTACATACGGATTCTGGGGCTTCATAACCAAGTGCAAAGAGGAGTCCGTGCCGATAGAGGAAGCAAAAAAGCAAGCGAGAGAATTGCTCGTATCATTGCTTGAAAATAATGTTCTTGCGAAGAATTAATTTTTTGTTGATTTAATATTGTAATATTATTAGAAATATGTTATAGTATTTCAGGCATTTATTAAATTTATTCAGGAGGATAAAGATGAAAAAGAAAGTAAAATCAAACAAACTCACCATCGGTGAAATTGCTGCTTATTCTCTTGGCTCATTAGGTCGAGAATTCAGCAATAACTGTATAAATGCATTCTTCTTGGTTTATCTCTGCATTTATCAGGGTCTTAATCCCATTGTACTTACAGTTGCATTTGTTCTTGCAAAGCTGTGGGACGCAGTTAATGACCCCATGCTCGCAACAATTGTTAACAACTCAAAGAAAAGCCGTTTCGGCCGTTATCGTCCCTGGCTTCTCGGTGGTGCAATAGTTAACGCTATCGTTATTGTTGCAATGTTCTCACCTGTATCTTTTGAGAATATTACACTTAAATACGTTTACTACCTTGTAGCATATGTTCTCTGGGGTATGTCATTCACAGTTCTTGACGTTCCTTTCTGGACAATGCTTCCCACAATCGCTGACTCAACAGACGAAAGAAATCAGGCAAGCTCAATGGCTAAGCTTATCGGCGGTTTCGGTGGTTTCCTTGTAGGTATGCTCGGCACATCTTTCATTCTTCCTATGTTTGCAAAACAGGGTATGATGAAAGCTTATCAGTATCTCGGAATGGCAACAGGTCTTGTTCTTATTGTTTTCCTTCTTGTTACTGTAGTGTTCGTCCGTGAAAAGATTGACCTTCCTCACGAAAACGTTGGTCTTAAATATATTCTTTCAACTTTCAAAGAAAATGACCAGCTCCGTGCATATTCAGGTTCACTTATTTTCTTCCTTACAGGTACAACTATCGCTCTTAACCAGATTCTTTACCTCTATACATATTGCTATGAAGATGGTGCAGACTATCTTCCCAAAGCATTCAGTTACACACTCTTCTGGGTTATCGCTTGTACAGGTCAGGGTATTGCAATGATGTTCTACAGCTGGATTGTTAAGAAGCTTCCCCGTGAAAAAATCTACGGAATTTCTTTCCTTGCTTGTATTGTCAGCTATGTGCTTCTCTTCGCAATATTCTTCTTCCTCAAACCCGGTAACGGTGATATGAAGATTTACTGGCTCAACACAGTTCTCGTTGCACTTTCAGGTGCATTCCTTATGACTGCATCAGGTCTTAACCAGATCGGTTCAACAGTTATGATTGCTGACATCGTTGACTACGGCGAATGGAAAACAGGCAAACGCGGCGACAGCGTTATGTTCAGTGTGCAGACACTTATCCTTAAATTTGCAGGTGCTATTGCATCTCTTATCCTTGGTATCGGTATTTCAGTTTCAGGTCTTCCTACAGTTACAGACCTTCCTGTTATCGATGCTGAAACAGGTGCAGTTGCAAACGTTCAGCTCTTCACAGATGAAGACGACAAATATCTTGTTAAAGATGAAACTGTTTATAAAAACCTTTCAGAAATGGAAGGCGTAGGCGAAGAAAACCTTGTTAAGGTTGCTGCAGACGAAAGCATTATTTCAACAGACGGCCTTACAGTTCTCCGCGCATTTATGTTCCTTACTCCCATTCCTCTTACAATTGTCGGTTACTTTATCTATAAGAAAAAGTATTGGCTCTATGGCGAAAAATACGATAAGATTAAAGAAGAAATCGACGCTAAACGTAAAGAAGAAGAAAAAGCAGCAAAATAAAAATTATAAAAGGCGGAAAATTTTTCCGCCTTTTTCTAATATGTAAGGTGGATTTTCTATGAGTAAACTTAATTCGCAGTTTGTTATCAATGCAGATGCAAAAGCAACTGAAGAAAATATTCTTCAGTTTGATAATGTAAGAATAAGTGTTCTTCTGCCCGGTGTTATCAGAATTGAAAAAGGTGAATTCTGCGATAAACCTACCCAGAGTTTCTGGCACAGAAATCACGGTAAAGTGAATTTCACATCGGAAAAGCAGGGGAATAAAGTTATAATTAAAACAGATGATGCTGAGTTCTGCGTAAACATTTTAAATGGTAAACCTGTGTGGGCAAAGCGCGACGGACTCATTTCAAAGTGCGATAATAAAAAGAATCTTAAAGGTACTGCAAGAACTCTCGACCAGGCAAAAGGCGAGGTAAGACTTCTCGACGGTGTTGTGTCTTCTGACGGCGCAGCAGTAGTTGACGACAGTAAGTCACTTGTAATTACAGAAAACGGTGAAATTCTGCCGAGAGAAGGTAAGGCGAAGGATATTTATGTTTTCTGCTACGGTCACAAATATACTGAAGCGGTGAAAGCACTTTTCCTGCTTTGCGGAAAATCTCCTCTTATCCCTAAATATGCTTTAGGCAACTGGTGGAGCAGATACCACGCTTACAGCGAAGAAACTTACATAAACCTTATGCTTGAATTTAAAAAGAGAAATATACCTCTTACAGTTGCCACAATTGATATGGACTGGCATTGGGTTAATATAAGAAAGCAATTCCCCGAATTCAAAGCAAGACGGGGCGATTACTATATTGTAATGGACGGTTGGACAGGTTACAGCTGGAATACTGATTTGTTCCCTGATTATAAAAGATTTTTAAATACCCTCCATTCTATGGGGCTTAAAACTACAGTGAATCTTCATCCTGCAAACGGTGTGAGAAGTTTTGAAGATATGTATGAAGATATGGCAAAAGCAATGGATAAAGACCCGAAAACGGGTGTAAGAATTGATTTTGACATAACAGACCCTAAATTTGTAAATGCATATTTTGATATTCTTCATCATCCTTATGAAGAAAACGGCGTTGATTTCTGGTGGATAGACTGGCAGCAGGGAAGAAAAACAAAGACTCCCGGACTTGACCCCTTGTGGGCTTTAAACCATTTCCATTACCTTGATTCAATGCGTGACGGCAAAAGACCTCTTATTCTGTCACGTTATGCAGGTATAGGCTCTCACAGATATCCTTTAGGTTTTTCAGGTGACAGCCATATGAGTTGGTCTGCACTTGATTTTCAGCCCTATTTCACATCAAATGCTTCGAATTGCGGCTACACATGGTGGAGTCACGATATTGGCGGACATTGCAGAGGTCAGCACGATTATGAGATGTACACCCGTTGGGTACAGTTAGGTGTGTTTTCTCCCATTCTTCGTCTTCACTCCACAAACAATGCCTTAAGCGGTAAAGAGCCGTGGAATTATTGCAATCAGGCGGAAACAATCGTGTCAGATTTTATGAGATTAAGACACAGTCTTATTCCCTACATTTATTCTATGAACTACCGTTCACATAACGAAGGCAGAGCCTTGTGTGAACCGATTTATTATATTGCACCTGAAGTGAAAGAGGCATATGATTGCAGAAATACATTTATGTTCGGTTCAGAGCTTCTCGTTTGTCCCGTAACAGAAAAGTGCGATAACGGTACTCATACTGCACTCAGTGAAGCTTATCTTCCTGAAGGCAGATGGACAAATATTTTCAACGGAAAAATTTATAACGGCGGTAAGAAAGTACGTTTCAATTCATTCCTTGAAGAAATGCCTGTGCTTGCAAAAGAGGGTGCGGTAATTCCTATGTCGCTTGATGAAGGCAATTCAATTAAAAATCCTGAAAATCTGAAACTTAAAATTTACAGAGGTACAAATGAATTTACTCTTTACGAGGATGACGGAGAAACCCTTGGCTTTGAAAAAGGCGAATACAGCAAAACACTCATCAGCGTGAAAGAAGAAAAAGGAAATCTTAATATTTCTCTTTCGGGTGCACAGGCAAAGGATTTTATGCCTCGAAACAGAGCGTATAATTTTGAATTCTGCGATATAGAAAGTTATGATGAAATTTCAGTTATTGCAAACGGAAAAGAGATTGGGTTCAACACAATAGAAAACAATGAGATTTCACTTGAAAAGCTTCCTGTTGAAAGCAAAGTGGAAATTGTTCTTAAAAACATAAAAGCAACTAAAAACCCTGATTATGAAACAAGCTTTATAAATGCTTTAAGCAGATACGATGCAAAAAACGGCAGAAAAACAAAAATTTATCTTCCTATGAAATTAATAAAAGAAAAATCAAAACTGATAAAACACGTTAAAAAGCTTTCCTTTGACGGCTTGCGGAATCAGTTGTTGGAAATTCTGGAAGATATGCAGTAATCGATTTTAAAATCAAGATATAAAAAAACCACCATTACTCTTTGTAAAGGTGGTTTTTGCTTACTATGCTGTGATAAGATTATCTGCCGATGCCGATAATTTTCAACATGATTTTAAAGAAGTTTGTAAGGTAAACGCAGATTTCATCGAGAATGTTTGCAAAGTTATCTGCTCTGTTTTCGTTAAGGTCTTCTTCGATGCCGTAGCCTGTGATTGTGCCGTTGTTGTCGTCAACTTTGTCTGAATCATAAACAAATTCATAAACAAGAGGTGAAGCAACTGCAATAAGGAAATACTGACCGGGAGTAACAGGTCCGAGTACATTTGCAATACCCTTTGTGAAGTTTTTGAAGAGTGCTGAATCGTTGCCGAGAAGCTCATTCAACGCACCGAAGAATACTTCATCGTTTACGGTTGAAAGGTCATCAAGAAGGATAAGATTTACCATTCTGAGAAGGATTGTAACTTCTGTTGAATAAATTGAGAAATCTTCTCCGCCTGAATAGTGGTAAGAAACAAGGTCAGTTGCAAGGTCCCAACCGTTTTCATATTCACTGTCGGGGATTACAACGTTATATTCTTTTGCAAGCTCCTGAACACTGTTTTCACCGTAGAGAGGCATTTCGAGAAGGTCTGTAAGACCTGTAACAGCAGTGTTTACAAGATTGTAGAAAATACTGTCCTCTGCAATACCCATCTGTTCCATTGTAAGTGAACGTGCAAGACGGTACTGAACGCCTGCTTTGAGATAGCCTTTTGCAAATGCATTAAGACCTTTATCCATTTCAGCAATCATTTCGTCTGTGTAGCCGTTAACCTGACTGCGGAGAGTTTCTGTATCGATTTTTTCGATTGTTTTTGATTCGTATGTGATTTCTTCATCAGTCATAGTAATTTCTCTGTAAGCGAGAGGATACATTGAAAGGGCTGTGTTAGCGAAATCGTAAATTTTGTTGCCTTTGGGGCTTGTGTGAACAGCAACGTCACTGCAGTGCTCGTGACCTGTGAAAACAAGTTTAATGCCTGCATTTGCAAATTTGTTTGCTACTGCTGTGTGGTTTCTGATAATAAAGTTACGGCTTAAAATTCTCTGCATGGGAAGATGGTCGAGAAGATTGTGGTGCATCATAAGGATGGGATACTTACCGTCTTCTACAGCCTTTTTAGCCTGTTTTACAACCCAGTTTACTTTATCTGATTTCATACCGTCTTCAGTTGATTTTGAGGGGTCATTTGAGTCAACAGTAATAAGTCTGTATTCACCGCCGGGAAGGTCTGTTACATATGAAAAATCACCTGTGCGTTTTTCAAAAGCATCGTTGTAGCCGAACTCGCCGTAGAAAGAAATCATATCTTCGATTTTGTTATCGTTTTCACCCTGACCATAGTCATGGTTACCGGGAACAACATAAATCGGGATTCCTGTTTTTTCTTCAAAAGCTTTGAATTTTGCAGAAACGTTGATATGCTCCTGTGTTTCCCATCTGCCGTCGTCAGCCATATCACCGGGGATGAGGATGAAGTCGTATTTTGCTTCTTCAGCCTGGCTTAAAAATTCATCGATGATAAAGCCGCTTTCGTTGTCCATCGCAGCACGTCTGTTTGCGTACCAGAAAAGGGGGTGGTCATTTGTTGCAGTAAGTTCTTCTTCAGGCACATTATAGTGCAGGTCAGATGCAACTGCAAATTTTACAGGCTCATCAGCAAGCGCTGCAATTGAGAAAGCAGAAGCAAGAATTACAACTGCAAGGAAAATGGAAATAACTTTTTTCATTTTATCATATCCTTTCTTTAATTACCTTATTTATTTTCAAGCAAACCGTGATACCTACCCATCCAATAGGGGAGAGTGTAGGTGGCAGAGTTTTGCATACAACCGGAATGATAGTGGTGATTGAGGTTGTAGGGATTCTCGTTATATTTGTGTAAAGAGCGCTCATCAGGAGCAGCTACTGCCCACTCAATATTATTTGCCGAAAGTATGAGCTTGATATAATCCAGAATTTCAGGATTTTCGCCAACCTCTGCAGGCTGATTTTCAGCCTTTAATGAATACGACGGTAAATCGTTCATATCAAGACCTAATGCAGAAAGGTCAAGCTGTGCAATATCATCACGTTTAATGTTTGATGCACTGTACTTTATTGTTGAAACAGGGTGACGGCTAAGAGACCATGCTGCTGTTTCAAGAATATTGTTTTCATAAGCGTCTTTTATCTTTTTGTCGGGATAAGCCAACTGATAAACATAATACCAAAGGGGATTCTCTGTTGATTTTGCAACACCCCACCAGGATTCAAGGCTCTTTCTGTAATAGGATAATATTTCTTCATCTTCCTCTGTCTGGAAAAGAGTGTAAAGGCCGAGCATTGCCATTTCAAGGTCAGAGTCGTTAGTTACAACTTTCATAACAAGGTTGTAAAGCTTTGTGCCTGAAAGGAGTTTAAGGGGAAGTGAAAGCAGGGGAGAAACTGCTTCGCCTATAACATTTGAAATTGCTGCGTGCATTCTGTCTGCTTGCTGCGAAACAACTTTTGCATATTCAAAAGCAGGGTCAAGGGCAGCCATACGGTATTCGTTTTCCCATTTTTCATAGCCTGTTATGTAAGCGGCAGTTTTGAATATGTCGAGAACAACCATCGCGTGAAGGGCAGCCATAGGTACAGATGAGCTTACGCTGAATGATTTTCTGCTGAAGTTAGCCCATGTTGTTGGCTGACCTGAACCGTCAACGAGCATATAACCGTTGTCAACGAGATGCTGTGCAAGGTTATCAATGGCAGTTACCATAAGCTCTTTAAGTTCGGGGTCTTCTTCTGCCAGAATGTCATACATCAGCTTGAAGATAAAAGCGTGTCCCACAAGTTCATCGGCACTTGTATCGCCTTTATAAACAACGTCACTTTTGAGTGCGTTTTCGCCTACAAGGTTGTTCCAGAGCCTTTTTGGTACTTCGCCTGATGCGTCAACCGTAATGCCTCTTAAGTTTTCGTTATTAAGGTAATAGCCTTCTGAAGATTCAGACCTTGTTGAAGCACCCGTTGCTGTATTATTGTCATTTACCTTCCAGTAAATATTGTCATAGAGTTCAAAATTTTCCTGGCTTTCAACCCAATATGTTCTTGCAACAAAGCCTTCAAGCAGACGTGTCTGTTTTGCAAATCGGGCATCTTTATTTGCTTCGTCTCTTGTGCTGAGCCACGAAGCGGGGTCAACAACTGTGTTGTAGCCTTCGTTCATAATTTTGTCTGTGCTGCCTGTATACAGAAGTGAAGCATAATTGTTTTCAAAAGCTTCTGCAGGACTTTCTCCGGGAGAAAGATAAGAATAGTTTCCGCCTTTTATAAGTGCTTCGGCAGAAAGCCATCTGTCAACTGCGTCGCCGGGCATTTTGCCGTTTCCCTGATATCTTACATAAGCCTCTGTAGTGCCTGTACGCATAGAAATATAGTGAAGCATAAGCACCGCTTCTGCAGATTTTACTGCCACTTCACGTGCAGCAGCAATTTCTTCTTCTGTTGCATCAGGGTCATCGCGGAGAGTAGCATATCGCATAAGCTCACCCGCACCATACATTGAAGTCCAGAGACCGTCGTTATCAGATGCATCCTGCCACCAACCGTTACCGTAATTGTAAGCCTCTGAAACAAGTCCGTGTCTTGCAACGTATTTCTGTGTAGTGTCACTCATCTGAACTGCTTTTTCGTCGCCTGACATTTCAACCAATTCTATATGAGTGAATCCGTTTGCCATAACGGTCCAGATTCCGTTGCCTTTATCGGAGAAAATTGCCAGAACCTTGCCGTTGGTTGTATCGTGTGAATAAAAATATCTGTCGCCCATAAAACGCTGTTCACGGTCACGTTCTGAAGGAGCGTTTTTGTCAGTACGTAACACACCGTAATCAGTAATTTCCCATACTGCACCGTCTTTAGTAGTTACTTTCTGATATTTTGAGTAGTCATCAGTTACTCTCACCGCGTAAGGAACTTCTTCGCTTCCCTTCGGGTATCGTGTAACTATCTTCTGCAAATTACCAACCTGATTATAGTCTTTGCCGGAATAATCTATTTTGATTTTTTCTTTATTTATAAGAGTGGGATTTTCAACAACATTAAGTTCAACACTGTCTGTCAGATTACCTGCTTTGGCAGTTATTGTAACTTTGCCTGTGCCGATTGCTGTAACACGTCCGAATTCATCCACAGTTGCTTTCGTTTCGTCTGAAACTGACCAGTCAATAACTCTGTCTGTAACATTTTTTGAAAAAACGCATTCAAGAGTTCTTGAATCGCCTGTGTCCATTTCCCATTTTTCAGGCACTACAACTCGTAATGACTGCTTGACGGGGAAGATAGAAGCAATGCCTGATGTAACAAAAAACACAAATGCCATAAAAAGAGAAATACTGCTTCTGACCATAAAATCACCTTCTTTTCTGAAAGTACGTATTTACAGAAATAGATACAAAAAATATACCATATTTAAGGTGAAAAGTCAAACAAAAACCACCCTGAAAAACAAAACCCGACAGGTATGATACACTGTCGGGAAAAGTGTTTAAAATCAATCAATCCAAGGCTCGAGAACTACGTCAATTTTTGCGTTCTTAACATCTTCAAGGTGAACTGTAAGTTTTCTGATGCCTGTGTTGTCTTTATCATATTCGGAAACTGTACCGTCAAGTCTGACTGCTTCCATTACAGAGAATACACCGTCGCAGTTGTCAAGTGTTGCACGTAATGCTTTGTCGCCGATTGTAAGCTTTGCAGTTTTGCCGTCGTCGAGAATTTCGATATCGGCTTTAGTGTGCATAAACCAGTAAATTTCTGATTTAGCAGGACATTTGATTGTGTCTGTTACGCGGAGCTTTGAACGGTTATCAAACATCTCGAATTCACGTACAACCTTCTTAACACCGCTGAGACAGTAAGCATCTGTCATATCGATTGTTGCTTTGCCGCCGTCGTTTGTTTCTTCGAATGAATCGATTTCAACTTCAGCATAAGCGTACTGGTCGTCTGCAGTTTTTGTGGGGTTGATAACAAGAGTGTTCTGACCTTCTGCACGTTTTCTGTAAACCTGCCATCTGCCGAAACCTACAAGACCTGCAAAGTACTGAGGTGCACCGTAGTCACCGGGGCCTAATTCCTCTGCCCATCTTTCGCCCATTGCGTCAAATACAAATGTACCTACGTCAAGGTCACCATGGTTTGTATAGTTATAACCTGATTTGATTGCAGCAAAAGTTGCGTTGGGGTCAAGGTACGCACTTCTCATAATTGCCATATCTACAAAACCGCTTGATTTGCAGTAGAGAGAAAGGGGTTCATCGCTGAAATCAGCACCTTCACCTGAGAAAGATGTATCATACCAGATAGCAGAAAGTGTTGCTTCTCTGTCTTCGTTTCTTCCGGGGTCTGCAGTTTTCTGGAATTCTGCAAGAAGTGCTGAATCATATTCATCGGCAAACCACTGAAGTGAGGGTCCGTAGAGAGGCTCTGATTTGTTGTCGCCATAGTTGAAAACACCCTGAGAGCCTGTTACATAAATGGGGTAGTAGCCTACTTTGTCAACGCCGTCAATATCGGAAAGACCGAAGTCTGTGCCGAAGTAGTTGCGTGAAGTTGAAAGGAAATAAACAAGGTAAGTTGAGCAGTATTCCCAATATCCTGTACCTTCAACATAAACACCGTCGGGTGTGAACAAAGCAAATGTCATAGGCATAAACTTTGTAGCCTTTGAAAGAATTTCTGCTGCTTCTTCTTCGCAGTATTCAGCAAAAGTCATACAAGCAATACCGATACCGCTGTAGCATACTGTGTTCCAGTTTGTGTTTGACCATATCCACCAGTTCTGTGCAAGAATGTCACCTTCAATTGCGGGAGCAATAGCTTTTTCACAAACGTTGGTTCTGATAAGCTCCTTCTGTGCATCAGAAAGGTAATCAAAGAGCCAGTCATAGCCGATGCTCATTGCAAGAGCCATTTCAGCAACATCAAGGAAATGGTCGGGGTTCCAGTCATTGTAACCGCAGGCAGCTTCAAGCTCTTTGAATGCTTTTTCAGCATATTTTTCTTCGCCTGTTACCTGCCATGCAGCAGAAAGAGTGATAACTCTGCTTAAAATCTGACGGGAAACTTCAAGAATTCCGTCATCGTCGTCGTAAATGTATTCAACAAGAGGACCATTTACGAGTGCATCTGCACGTTCCATTGAATAGCCGAAAATTTCTTTTATGTATTCGTCACCGTCTTCTGCAAAATAATTAGTTTTCACTTTTTCGAAATCTGATTTATCCGCAAGAATGAAGGGATGTTGAACATCTTTCTGCGCTTCATCGATATAGTTTGCCATATCTTTTTTTGATGTACCTTCTACCGTGTTTGAAAAATCCAGGTATGAAAGTCCCATTTTTGCTGTGTCGGGAAGAATTTTCAGATAAGAAAATGCTGATGAAAAACTGCCGTTGAAAAGGAACATTATCATCGAAAGTCCCAACGAAATAATTCTTACAACTAAGTCCATAATATTAAGCCTCCTTAAAACTGACTTGTACCTACAATAGTATCATTTATCTGTTTTTTTGTCAATAAAAAAAGACACGTCTGCAGCTAAACTACAGTTGCGTGTCTTTTGATTTTATTGTTTTTTAGTTGCCGTATCCGCCGAACTGGTCGAAATAGTCAAAGGGATTGATATAAGTTGTTTCTTCTTCCACGGGAGCGGATGAGCCTTTGTCTTCAACAAGTTTTACTGTTACTTCGAATTCCTTAACAGAGTAATCTGTACCGATTCTGCAGATTTTGAGTTTAAGTGTGTCACCGACCTTTGCTTTATCGATAACGTCAAGGAGTGCATCGGGTGTGTCAAGGTTTTTGCCGTTTACAGCTGTAATCATATCGCCTTCAAGAATGTCTTTGTCTGCAAGGTCACTGTCGGAAGAAATACCTCTTATGATGAGTGAGCCTGCGGGAAGCCCCTTAATCTGCACAATCATAGCATAAGTGTCGTGTGATGATGCAAGGCTGTAAGTGATGCCGAGCTTGGGACGATCAGGTACGTATCCGTTTGCAATAAGTTCATTTGCAACCTTAAGTGCTGTTGAAATGGGGATAGCAAAACTCATACCTTCATATTCTGTGCTTGCAATTTTTGAAGAGTTAACACCGATTACCTGACCGTATTCGTTGAGAAGTGAACCGCCTGAGTTACCGGGATTGATTGCAGCGTTATGCTGGATGCAGTCCATAGTATAGCCGATTTCATTGTTGATGGAACGGCTGATTGAAGAAACGATGCCGTTAGTAACCGAACCGAAGAATTCAGCACCGCCGGGATTTCCCACTGCATAAACAGGAGAGCCGACTTTAAGCTTTTTGAAATCACCGAATTCGGCACAAGTAAGGTCGTTGGTTTTAACTCGGAGAACACCTACGTCCGTCTGTCTGTCAAAGCCTACAATGTCAGCATCGTAAGTTGTACCGTCTTCAAGAAGAATCTTAGCACTTATGCCGCTTTCGCTGATAACGTGTGCACAAGTTATAACATAAGTGTATTCACCCTTGATTTTTGCCACAATACCTGTACCTTCACCTGCCTGTGACTGAGAGGATGAAGAAAAGTAACTGTTATTTGAAGAATATACAACAACACCAACTGAAGATGCTCTGCCGATTTCGGCAATCTCAACAGAAGAGAGAACATCGCCTGTAGGAGAGGGAGAGTCGGGCGTTTCTTCGTTTGTTATAATTGTACCGTCATCTGTTGCATCTGTTTCTTCAGAAGAAGCGTTGGGTGAGTCATTTACCATTGAAGCAATTACGAATCCCACAGAAAAAACAAATATGGCAAGTATAATTGAAAGAATAATTGTAAGTCCCTTTTTGGAATTTTTCTGCTTATTCTTTTTGTTATCGGGTGTACCCTGATAATAAGGCATATGAGAAGAGTAATTATTCTGTGGTGTATACGGCTGGAAGTTTTCATATGAGGTCTGTACGGGCTGACTCTGATAACTTGTGTAATTATCTGTGTTATTGTTCAGCTTGGAGTCTTCAGGTGAAAATGAAGTTTCCGTTTGTTCATATGATTTTTCTTCGGCTTCGGGAGTTTCTGAAGATACTTCGTTTTCAACTGAAGGAATATCTTCATTTTCATTATTAAAAAAGCCGTTGTTGTTTTCGTCCATATTAAGCTCCTTTCGGGATTGTGCAACCATACTTTTATAAATAGCAATTCCGACTGTACGCAATCTGTTATATTATTTAGTTGCTGTTTGCAAAAGTATATTATCAAAAGTGTTTTACAAATATTTTTTAAGATTATAAATAATTTATAAACAAAATCAGATATTGGGCAAAGTAAATTCGAATTCTGTATATTCATCTAATTTGCTGCGTGCTTCGATTGTGCCGCCATGCATTTCTACGATGGATTTCACAATGTACAGACCAAGCCCTGTACTCTTTGTGTCAAGACCTCGGGATTTGTCCACTTTGTAGAAACGCTCGAAAATTCTTTCTATTTCATCTGACGGTACGCCTGCACCGCTGTTTCTGATAACAACATTGGTGTAGTTTGCCCCTTGTTTTGCATGTACATTGATGTATCCGCCGTCTTCGGTGAATTTTACGGCATTATCAACAAGGTTGTAAATCACCTGATTAATAAGGTCTTTGTCAATGTTAACGTAAATACTGTCTATTGTATCAAGACCTGTAATGTCAATTGATTTCTGATTTATTGATTGTTCAAACGACAGAAGTGTATTGAAAATCAATGCAGAAATGTCTGTTTTCTTAAGGTTAAGTGAAAGCTCTCCCGCTTCAATTTTTGAGAGGTTGAGCATTGAGGTTACAAGACGTGCAAGTCTTTTAACTTCCTTTGAAACTATTGTAAGATATTTTGCCTCATCCTCAGGCGGGATTGTTCCGTCGAGAATACCGTCAATAAATCCGCCGATAGAAGTCATAGGTGTTTTAAGCTCGTGGGACACGTTTGCAACGAAGCTTCTTCTTGAGTATTCAAGGTCGGAAAGTGATTGGGCCATGGAGTTGAGGGCATTTCCCAGTTCTGAAAGTTCATTGTTGCCTTTTATTTCGATTCGCTTGCTGAAATCACCTGTTGCATATTCCCTTGTAATACGTGACATTTTACGCAGGGGTCTTGTAATTGAATAGGTAACAACGTAAACTGCAACAAAAGCAACGAGGAAAGCAAACAAAGATGAGAAAAGGAACATTCTGAGGATTGACGTAACAAA